>JAQVPT010000281.1 GCA_028701945.1 Bacteroidales bacterium | reverse complement strand
TTAGAGTTTACAGTAGTTATAAGGGTTGTCAGTCTAACGATCTTTTAATTCCTTTAAAAAATGGAAAAGTAATTGCATCCACCCAAGAGCTTTCAAGAAACGACAAGCATTACAACATCATGTATTTCCTGCTTGTTGACCGGTTCTTTAATTATTGTAAAGCAAATGACAAACCTGTAAACGACAACAGACTAGCAAAAAAAACAAATTATCAAGGAGGCGATTTGCAAGGAATAAATAAAAAATTAGAAACTGGATATTTCGATGATTTAGGGATAAATTGTTTGTGGATTTCACCTATTTTTCAGAATCCGAAAACTTCATTTAAAGAATTTCCTGAGCCTCGCAGATATTTTTCTGGTTATCACGGATATTGGCCTATCTCATCGGTTGATATTGACACCCGTTTTGGAAATGATAGTGTTTTTAAAAATCTTGTTGATAATGCTCATGTAAAAAACACAAATGTAATATTAGATTTTGTTGCTAACCATGTTCATCAAGAGCATCCTCTTTATAAGTCAAATAAAAGCTGGGCAACAGATCTAAATCTGCCCGATGGTCGCAAAAACATAAGAATCTGGGACGAATGCCGACTGACAACATGGTTCGACACGTTTTTGCCTTCATGGGATTTTAATAATCCCGAAGTTACGGACACAATATCAGAGTTAGCTTTATATTGGATTAAGAAATTTGATATAGATGGTTTTAGGCACGATGCAACAAAACATATCCCAGAGGTTTTTTGGACAACACTTACAAAAAAGATAAGAAACAACTTCCCAGAAAAATCTGTTTATCAAATTGGAGAAACATTTGGCAGCCGAAAACTTATAAACGACTATGTAAGCAGCGATAAACTTGATGGGCAATTTGATTTCAATCTATATTTTGATTCAAGAAATTGTTTTGCCGACAGTACCTGCAACATACAAAACCTCGTCCAAAGCCTTACAGCATCACTATCACTTTACGGTTACAACAACCTAATGGGCAATATAACAGGAAATCACGACCTCATAAGATTTATCACACTTGCAGATGGATCGGTATTATCAGGAGAAGATGACAAAGAAGCTGGTTGGAAAAGAAATATAAATGTGAAAAACAAATCTTCATATAAAAAACTGCAAAACCTTGCCGCTTTTACAATGTCAATACCAGGAATACCTTGCATTTATTATGGAGATGAAATTGGTATGCCTGGAGCAGGAGACCCTGACAATAGGAGGATGATGATTTTCGACAATCTAAATCCTGAAGAAAAAAAGACATTTGAAATATTCAAAAAACTTATATCAATTAGAAAAGCAAATATTGAGTTCATATATGGGGCAACTACCATTATTTCTGATAGTGAAAATTCGCTAATATTAAAAAGACAGTATTTTGATAGAGTCTCTTACTTAGTGATTAACCAGTCGTCAAAAACTAAAGACGTAATAATAAATAAAAACGAATTGGGCTCCATAAATGATTATTCTACTAATTTTAACTCCAAGATTACTGAGTTAAGTTCTAACTATCAGATTATGTTAGCTCCATATTCATTCGAGATATTAACAAAAAAATAACGAAATGAAATTTAAAATTGTATTTATGCTTCTAATAGCTTTTTTACTATCAATTTTTGGTTGCAATAATGCACAACAAGCCAAAAAGACTAAGAATTCTTACAAGAAGTCGATGCCAGAGTGGGCTAAAGATGCCGTAATATACGAAGTGAACGTACGTCAGCACACTAATGCAGGTACTTTTGCCGAATTTACCAAAGATATTCCGAGATTAAAAGAACTTGGAATTGATATTCTTTGGATTATGCCAATTCAAGAAATAGGAATAGAAAATCGCAAAGGAAGCATGGGGTCATATTACTCGATAAAGGATTATACTAAAACAAACTCAGAGTTTGGGACAATCGAAGATTTCAGAAATCTGGTAGATGTTGCACATGAACATAATATGTATGTTATTTTAGACTGGGTTGCAAATCATACTTCGTGGGATCATGTTTGGACAAAAACTCATCCTGAATTTTACACAAAAGACAGTTTAGGGAATTTTACACCTCCTGTTGAAGATTGGGGAGATGTAATAGACCTAAACTACGACAATTCAGAATTACACACAGCCATGATAAATGATATGGCCTTTTGGATTAACAACACTGACATTGACGGTTTTAGATGCGATGTTGCCGAAATGGTACCAACAGAATTTTGGAACGAAGCACGAGAAGCTCTTGATAAGATTAAACCAGTATTTATGCTTGCCGAAGCAGAGCAAGCAGAACACCACGATTCTGCTTTTGATATGTCGTATTCTTGGTGGCTATTACACGTAATGAATCAAATAGCAACTGGTGAAAAGCCTGTAACAGAATTAGATACAATTTTTAAATGGGAAAAGAAAAATTTTCCAGCAGGAAGTGTAAAAATGCGTTTTACCACCAACCACGACGAGAACTCTTGGAATGGGACTGTTTTTGAAAGATATGGAGAAGGTAATTTGTGTTTTTCTGTGTTATGTTACACTCTACCTGGAATGCCACTTTTATATAGCGGACAAGAAGCTGGATTAGACCATCGTTTAAGTTTTTTCGAAAAAGATAGCATAGACTGGTCAATAATTATTTACGAAGATTTTTATAAATCGTTAAATAAACTAAAAAAAGACAATCAGGCATTATGGAACGGAGAATACGGAGGAGATTTTAAAATAATTAACAGCTCAAAAAAATCGCCAGTCTTTGCCTTTACCAGAACAAAAAATAATAACCAATTACTAATTATTTTAAATCTCTCAGACAACATCGCTACTGCAAAATTAAAAATAAAAGATAAAAACGCTGAATATAAAGAATATTTTTCGGGGAAAGAGTTCTCAAGTAAACAACTAAAGAACATTGAACTACAAGCCTGGGATTATATGGTTCTAATTAGAAAATAATATGCGAATATTAAAAGAAAAAGATATAAACATTAAGGATACTGTTCTAGAAATAAAAGACACATTACTTTATCGAATTTATTTGGCTATTGGAATTATTGGCATCCCCACTATATTATTGGGAATAATTTCTTCTGCAGAGCTTAAAATTAATATTGTTGGAATTTGTAGTGCCATAACATTTATTCCTTCTTTAGTTGTTTTGCTAAAATACAGAAAATTCCCTTATACAATAAAATCGAATTTACTTATAGCGACTTTAGTAACTATCGGGATAATAAATTTGTATGGAGGTGCAATTTTTGGTGCAAGTCTCATGATACTATTAACATCAATCGGCTTATCAACATTATTATTAGATAAGAAAACCACTTATTTCTGGGTTTTAACCTCCACGGGAGTTATTTTTATTTTCGGATTATTATTTCTAACAGGTACATTAGAGCTTAATGTTGATTTTATTAGATCATCTGTAACAATATCATCATGGGCGACTGCAATTTTACTGTTCTTATGGCTCGGTGGACTATTCGCAATTTCATTTAATTATCTGTTTGGAAAACTTAATAATAAAATAAATTTGATACATAAAAACGAAATAAAATTAGAAAAACAAAATAAAAACCTTTTGAAATTACTTGAAGAAAAAGAAAAAAACTCTAAAGAACTTTTAGCTGCAAAATTAAAAGCAGAAGAAAGCAATAATTTAAAAACAGAGTTTTTGCACAACATGTCGCATGAAGTTCGGACTCCCTTAAATGGGATTGTCGGGTTTTCGAGATTATTACAGAAAGAAGGATTGACAAAACAAAAGCGTGAGGATTTTACTGAGATAATAATTAACAGCGGTCTTAAATTACAAAAGATTATTGACGATATAGTTGAATTATCCTTATTAAATACCAAACAACAACAAGCCGAATTAGGTGAAATTGATATAAATAAATTTTTAACTGAGCTTCACTTAATTTTTTCATTAAAAATATCGGATAATGTGAAATTAGTTCTTAAATCTAAAAAATTTAAAAAGAATTTAATAATTACTAGCGATCACCATAAACTAACAAAGATTTTTGGCAACATTATTGAAAATGCGATAAAATTCACAAAAGAAGGGTCAATTGAAATAGGGTATTGGGACACCAAAGAAACTGTAACCATCTATATCAAAGATACAGGAATTGGGATTGAGAATGATAGTAAATCCAAAATTTTTGAAAGATTTTCGCAAGCTGACACAAGCATTTCTGATGTATATGGAGGTCTTGGCTTAGGGCTCTGCATCGCCAAAGAAAACACAAATCTCGTAGGTGGTGATATTAGTTTAGATTCCGAAGTAGGAAAAGGCACAACATTTTATGTAGAACTCCCAAAAACACACAAAACAGATATTTTTAAATGATTTATAATGAATATTCAATATTTTAACTAAATTATTTATCCGTGCAGTGCAATTAAATAAACTTTCATTTCTAAATTTATGGCTCTATATTGATTTAGGTGGGTAAAGATAAAAATATTATTTTTGGATATGGAAAATTCAGAACAAATATTTGCAATTGCCT
>JAQVPT010000280.1 GCA_028701945.1 Bacteroidales bacterium | reverse complement strand
GTTCTCTTTTAAGATGCGTTCTATTTCAGGAAAGTATCTGTTGGCACGCTTAATATAGAGAATTGTTGAGGAGTGCCTGTAAGTGTTTATTATTAGTTCGTAATCAAGTGCTTCGACAACATCAAAATATTGCAATGGGACGTTTTCTCCACAAAAGTCAAGTTTTTCGGGTATTGCGGGCTGAAAAACATTATATGGAGTAATAATCTTATCATTATTTTGCTTAATAGGTGTTTCGTTCTTTATTGTATCAGAAAAAATAAAAAGATTAGACACGAATAATCCAATTCCTATTCCTACGATAAGTAAAGCTGGTATTTTAATTTTTTTATTAATCTTCATTATTTTTGTTTAGTAATTTTTGTGTTGATATAAAGCAGCAAGAAAACAATAATTGGATAAGCTGCAAAAAACCACAAGTAGTTGTAATTAAGCCTTCCGCCCGTATTTATTAAATATAGAGAGAGAGCTACTCCAATAGAGTTTATTAAAAATAATACAATTCCAATCCATCGAACCGACAATCCTAGATAAAACAAGTGATGAGTTGTATGGTCACGACCTCCGACAAAAGGAGATTTTTTACGCAATAATCTGTTAATTGTAACAGTGGTAGTATCGCTTAATGGAACAATAAATGCACATGCAACAATAATAATTTGTTTTAAATTATATCCATATTGAAAATCTTCGATTGGGACTGCATTCCAGTAAAAAACGATTCCTACGAGAGCCAGTATTGCACCAAGAAATTGAGAACCATTATCGCCCATATACATTTTTGCAGGATGCCAATTGTAAAATATAAAGCTGATTAGTGCTGCACTTGTAGAAATCAATACTAACACAATAAAATTCGAAATTCCCGAATCAAAAACAACTCCAAATAAAGCTGCACCTCCAATAATCGAAAGACTTGTCAGAGCAGTAACTGCGTCCATATTGTCAAGCATATTTATGGAATTCATAATGCCTACAACCCAAAGAACTGTTATTATGTAATTATACCACTCATAAGGAGAAATTTGAATATATATACCATTAAAAATAAAAATAAAAGCACATAAAAATTGTACAATGAACTTAAATGAGGGAGGGGTACTTATTAAATCATCTGCTAATCCCATTATGAAAGATAGAGTAACAATAAGAACGATGCTTATATACTCGCTGGTTTGGTAAACTTCGTTTTGGAGGATAAATAAGGCAGATATTATTAATATAATAAAAACTACATAAAATCCGACTCCCCCAAATATCGGTTTTGACTGCGTGCTGAATCTGATTGCAGAGTTATTGGCTTTTTTTACTAAAAACTTAAGAGGTCTTTTAATTAAAAAATTATTTAAAAAAAGTCCTGTTAATAATGAAACGATAAATGCTATTAGTATATTGATTTGCATTATTTTTTCTTTTTAATTTTGTCTGCAATCCGTTTGAAAAAACTTGTTTTGTTTTCAACATCTTCTTCATAATATGAATTATGTATTTTTGTCAAATAGCCGTAGCCATACCCATACGATGAATACCCATATTGATGACCGTATCCGCTTTTGTAGCCATATCCAAACCTGCCAGAACTTCTTTCGATGCCATTAAGAATTATAGTCATATTATTGAGTTTACTCCCATTTACAAATGAGCTGACATTTTCAATAAACGATTTAGGACTGATTCCTGCTCGCATTACGTATATTGGATTGTGAGCGATCTTATATGTTGTCAGGGCATCAGTAACGATTCCGATAGGGGGAGTATCAATTATTATTAAATCGTAGTCTTGTTTAATGTCTTCTATAAGTTCATTTAGTTTATTACCTAGTATTATTTCGGCAGGGTTTGGGGGAAGGGGGCCACTGGTAATAAAATCTAGATTGTCGATATCGCTGTGTTGCAGACATTCTTTATAATTGTTTTTACCAATAAGTATTGTACTAATACCTTTTATATTTTCAGCATTAAAACATTTATTAAGCCGTGGCTTACGAAGGTCAAAATCAAGAATTATTACTTTTTTGTCTGACATTGCATAAATCGCAGCTATATTTAAACCAATAAAAGTTTTGCCTTCGCCTGCAATTGTTGATGATACTGTAATAATTCTGCATTTGTCTTTTATAGGATAAAACTCTAAGTTTGTTCTTACATTTCTAAACGCTTCTGCCATCATAGATTTTGGTCGGTGATGTACAATAATTTGCGAGATATCCATATCTGTTTTAGAAGTAGGAATGCCTCCTATAACTGGTATTTGTGTGTAATCAGAAATGTCAATAGTAGATAATATTTTATTAAAAAACAGATATTTAAGTAGTACTAATAAGGCGGAAATAACAAAAGCTATTAATAGAGCCATCAATAATATTTTACTTAAAATTGGAAAATCAGGTGTGTTTGGCGTTGTTGCTTTTTCGAGTATTAAATTGTTGCTAACATAACCTGCTTCGGATATCATTGTCTCTGCTTTGGTTTTTATCAATTGCGAATAGAAGTCCTCATTTATAGAATATAGTCGCAGCAACTTTGCGTATTCTATTTCATCATAACTAGAATCTACGTATGCTTGGTTTTCAAGATCTCTGGCTTTTTTATTATATTCTTTATTTTCTGCTTTAAGCCTTTGTATTGTGGATCCGATAAAATCAATTATTGTTTCTTTTTTAGATGCAATTTGTTCGTCTATAGTTACAATTTTATGGTTGTTCGCAGTTACATCAAATAAAAGAATTTCTCTCTTACTAATTAGTTCTTGTAAAGAGTTTATCATGCCTGCGATAAAGCGTTCTGATTGTTGGCCTGATAACATTGCCAAAATTTCATAGGTTTTAAGTTCGGGCGCTTTGTCTAGTTTTTCAGCAACTTTTTCCAAAGTCATTATCTCAAATTCTAAATTGAACAGCTTTGTTTCTAAATCAGTCATTTTTGTCGTGTAGAGATTTGCCCGACTGAATAAAATATTTTGGCTGTTAGATCTAATATTGTTAAGTTGTTTAAAATCTTGTAGGTTTTGTTCGGTTTCATTTAGTTGCACAAATACATTATCCATTTGCAGGTCGATGTACTTAATTATGTTTTTTGCAGATTCTTTCTTTTTATTTTCATCAAATTCAATAAATTTTTCAGCAATTGTATTAGTAATTTCTGCTGACTTTCGTGCGTTATAGTCATTGTAATTAATTAAAATAGTTCCTGCATTTTCATTTAGTACTTGGATGGTAAGGTTGCTTGTAATATTTGATAGTACTGTTTTTGAATTATTAAGTGTTATAAAATATTGTGATTTATTTTCAGGGTTAAGCTCAAATTCCATATCTTTTTTCGAAGGGAAATGTATATATATTTCCATCCCAAACACTGATTGCCATTCTTCTGGAGAAATGAGATATTCATAGCTTTGATTGCCAATTTTATATGATAGATGGCACTTGTAATCAATAAAATCTATGTTGATTTTTTGATCTAAAATAACAGTGTTGTTAATTCTATAGTTAAGCTCAAATGGCGTACTACCATATAATTCCGTGTGTAAGAATGTTCCTTGGCGAAAAAAACTCACATCTAATGCTAAACTTGAAACTACGGTTTTAAGAAACTCGTTTGACCTTATTAGTTCTATTACTGGGGCAAGATCTGTTTCCACTATTCCAGTATTTATACCGAGTATCTGATTAGTTTTGTTCTCATTTTTTATCTGTAAAATTGTTGAGGTTTTGTAAATAGGTCTGGTATATCTAAAATATGTATATCCAGTGAATACAGATATGATGAAAATAATGAGTATTAACCACAAGTTTTTCTTTAAAATTGTAAAGAATGTTCTAGGGTCAAACTTCTGATTTAAAATTGGTATTGTAAGTTGTTCCATTTATTTGTTATTTTTTTAAAGTGAAAAACACCCCGTAAATTGTAACAATTGTTGTGGTTAAAGTAAGGTACGGAGCTATTTCACGCAAGACTCTATAAACATATTGCGGCTTACTATCAACATAGATAATGTCGTTTGCTTCAAGAAAAAGATTCGTCTTTTTAAGCTCACTAAGTTTTGAGATATTCCAGTAATATATTTCAGGATTTTCAGTTAAATCGCCTCTTATTAGTTTTATTTTATACGATTTGCTTATTTCAGATAGTCCACCAGCTTGTGCAATTGCTTCAATTAATGTTAGATTTTCTGTTGGCATCTGTATGATTGTTGCCGATGTACCAGAGTTCATAAATACCATCACTTTTCGATTTGTAACCTTCATGAGCACAAAAGGATTAACAAAATACTCTCCGTATATGTCTTCGAGATAGGCTTCGGCTTCTCTAACTGTCATACCACTAATTGGTACTCTACCTACAATTGGCAATTTAACTAGACCATCAAACTCAACAGGAAATTCTAATCCGTCTTGATTTCTTTGAGAGTTTGCAGCACTCGCTCCTCCGCTTTGGGTGCCTGTGCCAAAAAGGGATTCGCCAATATTGCTTACTACTCTTAATGCTATTTTATCGTAAGCCTGTATAACATATTCTTTTTTTGATGCTTCAAAGTTTGA
>JAQVPT010000030.1 GCA_028701945.1 Bacteroidales bacterium | reverse complement strand
ATCACAGTATCACAGTATCACAGTATCACAGTATCACAGTATCACAGTATCACAGTATCACAGTATCACAGTATCACAGTATCACAGTATCACAGTATCACAGTATCACAGTATCACAGTATCACAGATTTTTAAAACCCCAACCTTCACACTTACACTAATTGTATTCTGCTAATAATATAAGTTTATTGTCTGTTCTTATAATTTATAGAAAATTAAAAGTTTATATATCCTTTGTAATCAAATAATGCGTATTTTTGTATTATATGAAAGAAAATCAAAATATCAAAAAGCCTTTAAAAAAGGAAGATATTGGTATCAATAAAGACAGAAATCTCATGCTGTATAATGATAATACCAATACTTTTGATTATGTCATTAGTTGCCTTATCGAAGTGTGCGACCACGATAGCGTTCAGGCGGAGCAATGTGCTTTTATTACACACTATAAAGGAAAATGCGACATAAAAAAAGGTGATTACAAATCATTGAAACCCATGAGAAGTACATTAATTGATAAAGGCTTAAAAGCTACGATTGATTAGTATAGACAAATAAATAAAATTTGATTTTATATAAAAACGGGATACTAATTTAGTATCCCGTTTTTTTGTATTCCATTTATTTGCTAAAATCAAAACTTGATGAGTCGATAGTAGCGTAAACTGTTCCTCTATCTTATCACATTAAGTTTATTAACTACAAGTTTTCCTTGTGTAAAAATTCTTGTAAAATAAACTCCGGCAGATAATCGTGAAACATTTAGTATCATTTCTTTTGAACCTGATTCTGCAAATTTCATTACTATTGTTTTGCCTGTTTTATCGAAAATTTCAACAAAATCGCCATTATCAAAAGTGTAGCCATTATTTATAGTAAGATAATCAGAACAAGGATTAGGGTATAAACTGATATTTGATTCGATTTCCGCATCTTCAATACCCACAAGACATGTGAGTGGTCTAATGCCTGATGATATTGATATGTCATAAGCTTCTACCGAGCTTTTCCATTCCTCGCCATCATTTACCCATAAAGTACTTAATCCGCCGTTTCCTCTGTTTGGCGACATTCCAACAATAAATTCGTCTCCATTTGGATAATTAATACTATATCCCAAGTAAAATGGTCCGTCAACTTCTAAAGGTTCGTCAAAATAAATTACCTGAATAAAGTTCCCACTTAGGTTACGCAAATACACCTTTTGGTCAGATAATATTGTTGTTGGTTCACTATCTGCTCCGTCCCAAGTTATAAAACGAATATACGAGCTATACGAAGCATAAGAAATATCCATTACTGGGACTATAACACCAATTATTTGATTAAAAGTATGATAATCATAATAGTCAGCATACATTTTTATTCTGTCAGAGTTTTGCCCACCAAGGCAGCCAGTCATTCCATTAATATAGAGTTTGCTTGGAATTTCACCACTTAATAAGTTGCCAACTGTATCACAATAAGTACCTACATTCGATTCATAAATAACGATATAATCTCGTTTGGTAAGTACATTAGCACCATTAGTGTTTGAAACACTCAAAGTAACATCAAAAAAGCCAGTGTTTTCATAGCTTATTCCTTCTGGTTGGATTTGGAAACCTGAATATTGTGGTGTGCCACCTTCAAAATGCCATGACCATGACATTGGATAATTAGTTGATAAATCGTCGAAAAAAACAGGTGTGTTTCTTTTTACCAGCCTGTTACGTGAAGTAAAGTTTGCTGTAGGAGCATCGTCGCCATCATCGGGTATTACGGTAATATAATTTTCTATGAGTAGGGTGTCCCAACCAACTGAATTTCTGACAATAAGTTGAGCATTAAAAGTTCCAGTATTATTATATAACACATCTATTGGGTGTTGCTCTGTAGATGTGTTAGGAACTGCTCCTTCGAGGCTCCAATGCCATTCATAAGGAAAGTCATGCGAAAGATCTGTATAGTCGATTCTATTTCCTGCAACAACAACTACTTGATTAGCAGAGAAATAGGCGACAACAGTATCGTCGGCAATATCGAAAACTTGAATGTAATTATTGTAAGATACTGAATTTTCATTTCCAAAAGCATTTTGAACAGTAAGAGTAACATCATACCATCCAGATTCGTTGTATATAATTTCTGGAGGAGTTTGCCCGTTGAAAGTTGCAGGTTCTCCGCCTTCGAAAACCCAATTCCATTGACTTACATTGTTAATTGTCTCATCCTGAAAAGTAACGCCAGAGCCAACAGGTAACACTAATGGCGTTCCTGAGAATCCTGCGATAGGCCAATCATCTGGACATGCGTTTTGATTGATACCAAAATCTACAATCGTTGATATATTGTGAAGGCTTCCTGCATCACCGTCCCATAAAACACTTCTGTCTGGACTGATGATAATAAACTCTGGATAATATTCTACACCGTAATAGTTTATCACGGGACTAGAGCTTCCGACCCTGGTAACTAATGGATAGACGCAGCCGAAATCCGTTCTAAATTGTTCAGCAATTTCATCACTATCTACGGCACCCATTCCAAGTACTATCAATTCAAACTCATTACAACCGAAACCTTCGTAAATATTATTAACATCTGGTACGGCAGCTTGACAACCACCACAAGTTTCAAACCAGAAATCGAGATAAACATATTTGCCTTGATCAAGTATCTCAAAAAGATTATAAACTATTCCCTCTGTGTCAGTAACAGTAAAATCCACAGCTACCGTAGGTCGATCTGGATCTGGCTGTGCAAATAAAAAATAAGATATTCCTATAAACCCCAATAGTAGTAGTGTTTTTTTCATTTTTTTAAGTTTTATAAATATTTTCTGCAACTTAGACGCTAAAATTTGTAATTGGTTTACTTAAAAGCCCTATCAATTTTCAAAAATAATAAAAAAACACATGCAAATTTTATTTTCGTAGCCTTTTTATAGCAAATTTTTCATTGCCACTAAGGATACTGGCATTTAGTTCAAAGCCGAGTATTAAAGCCAATGCAATAATATAGAACAAAAGCATAAGCACTATAATTGTACCTATTGAACCGTAAAGTTTGTTGTACTGTGCAAAATTGTTAACATAATATGCAAATCCTAAGGATGATATTACTTGCAAAAAGGTTGCAAAAATTGCTCCTGGAGTAATAAATCTAAAACGGCTTTTCTTTGCTGGAGCAAGAAAATATAGAAATGAAATCGCTAAGAAATATAAACCAATAACGAGCAACCATTTAAAAACACCTATTACGAAGAATAATGCACTACTGTACTTTTCTTTAAACTGATGGTCTCCCATGAATTCTAAAAAATAATTGCTTCCAACAACTATTAGTGATATAGCCAAAAGCAGTAATACACTAATTATAACAATTAATAAAACCGAAATAAGTCTTTTGCTTATCCAATTTCGTGAGTCAACATGGTGATATGAATAATTAAATGCATCGATAAATGACAAAATTCCGTTTGATGCAAAGAATAACATGAGTAAAAAACCGATAGACAATATACTACTTCGCTGATTGAGAATTGTGTCAGATATTGTTTCGTGTAGCAAACTATATGCAGAGTCTGGCAATACTTCGGCCAAAATGCTAAAAAGCTCATATTGGAAATTCTGGAGTGGGATAAATGGGATAAGAGAAAAAAAGAAGATTAGTGCTGGAAATATAGCGATAAACATGTTAAATGCGGCACTTGAAGCTCTCATAGAGATTGCCCCCTCTTGAATTCCTTTAAAAAAGAATAAACTAACATAATGGAGCGAATATCCTCTAAATCCAGGAATGATTATTTTTTTACTTACTTTTACTATTTGTTTTTCTAATCGCTGTTTTTGTTCTTTAATAAAGTTTATCATACAGCTTTAAGGCTTAAATCTAGGCTTTTAATATGATGAGTAATCGCTCCTACAGAAATGTAATCGACTCCACATTCGGCATAGGTTCTAAGATTGTCTATTGTTATTCCACCACTTGATTCTACTTCAAATCTACCATTAATAAGTTTAACTGCTTTACGTGTTAGTTCTGGACTAAAATTATCCAGCATTATTCGATTTATTTTGCCAATGCGGAGAACTTCCTCAACATCATTAATTGTGCGAGTTTCCACCTCAATTTTAATGTCAATTTTTTTAGTTTTTAGATAATCATTCGCCATTATGATTGCCTTTTCAATGCTTCCAGCAAAATCTATGTGATTATCTTTTAGCATAATCATATCGTAGAGTCCAGCACGGTGGTTTTGTCCACCCCCAATGCGTACGGCTTCTTTTTCGATTAAGCGTAATCCAGGAGTTGTTTTACGGGTATCTAATATTTTTGTTTTAAATCCTTCCAGTTCTTGAACATACTTGTTTGTTTCGGTCGCTATTCCACTCATACGTTGCATGAAGTTAAGCATAGTTCTTTCGGCAGTAAGAATATCTAACTGTGGTCCAGTAAGCTCGAACACAATATCGCCAGGTTTAACATTTTGCCCATCATTAAAAAAGGTTCGGATATTAATTTCCTTAGAGAAATAATCTAAAACTTTCTTTGCAACTTCTATACCTGCAATAATACCTTCTTCTTTAACCAATAAAAAAGCACTACCCGGTTCATTTTTATTAATGCAGCATAAGGAGGAATGGTCTCCATTACCAACATCCTCCTTATAAGCTCTTTCTATAAGAGATAATAAATATTTTTCAGGGATCATTCTTCTTCGATTCTCATTTGATGAATTAGTGGCTTACCTCCGCTTTCTTTGACAAGAAAATAAACTCTGTATGTTTTTCCGCTTATTGTTTCGAGATTTCCAATGGCATATTGTGCCCCTTCTTTTCCTCCTTGGTGTAATAGCGTAAAACTTTTTGATTTATTTTTATCAAAGAAACTTTTCAAAATTTGTTCTGCCTGTTGTTTACTGTAAACGTCTTCTTTGTCAAGAATAACTAACTCGACCGAAGAATTAAAATGTTTAGATAATTCAATGGCATTTCCAACTTTCATGGAATCAAAAATCTTGGGTGGGATATCAAAAATAGGTAAAGCACTTAAGCCAAGTGCACTTGCCAAAATTACCACAACTAGTAATACTTTAATTTTTCTCATTACTTAATTTTTTATCGTTTTACTTTACAATTTTCAAAATTGATTGCAAAAACCAAACCAAATATTTAAAACGCAAGATACGAATAATTTAAATCTTTCAAGTATCTTTATGACCAAATTTTTTATAAATTATGAATATACAATTAATACTAGTCGGTAAAACAGATAAAAATCATATCGAAGCAGGTGTCGCAGAATATGAAAAAAGGATAAAAAGATATTGTAAATTTGAGATTAAAATCATCAAAGACATTAAAAACTCAAAAAATATGAGTGAGAGTGTTCAAAAGATTCTTGAAGGCGAAAAGATATTGGCAGAGGTATCTACCGCCGATAAAATGGTGCTTCTTGATGAAAAAGGCAAACAAACAGACTCAAAAGACTTTGCAGGTTTTTTAAATAAAACACTTGTTTCAGGTGTTAAAAACCTTATCTTTGTCGTTGGAGGTCCTTATGGTTTTTCGGAAGATGTGTATAAACGTGCTAATACAAAAATATCATTATCAAAAATGACCTTTTCACACCAATTAGTACGTATAATATTTGCCGAACAATTGTACAGAGCTTTTAGCATTTTAAACAATGAACCATATCATCATGATTAAAAATGAGAATTAAATCGCTGCATATTATTATTATCTTTGCTCTTCTTGTAACTTCAAGTTTTCTAAGTATTTATGGGTCAAAATTACCAAAAATAGAAGATCACAATCAGATAAATGTTGAGCACATCGAAACTGTAATAAGCGAAAAAATTAGACTTCTTGAATCTCAATGTAAGCACATTTCAGAAAAACTTATCGAAAATCATGAAGATGCAGAAAAATGCTTTTATGATGAATCAACAGATGCCTTTAACGAAGATGGTATAGGGTTCTTTTTATATCGAGATAACGAACTAAAGTGTTGGACAACAAACGACATACCACTGCCAACAAGTACTACCTATGGCTTTTTTGACAGAGGGCTTATCAATCTTAATAATGGCTGGTATATTTGCAACTCAATTGATGGAGACGATTGGCATTTAGTCGGTTTATTTAGAGTAAAAAAGGAATATTCGTACGAAAACGATATTCTGAAGAATGAGTTTTTTTCAGGATTTAGGTTGCATACAAAAGCCAGTATTAATATTGATTCCTTAGACAACAGTTATAAAATATGTTTTAATGTGAATGATAACAATGAGTGTTTCTTTATAAGCTTGCCTGACAATATTTATGAAGAAGGTCAACCATTTACATTTTATCATTTCACGTGTTTATTAAGTGGATTTCTTGCCGTCTTATTTTTATTTGTGCTGTTCGCTTCATTTTCAAAAAAATATCGGAAGTTAAACGGTGTTTTTACGCTTACATTTTTGATTTTGTTATCGGGTCTTAGATTTCTGATGCTAAAATATGATTTTTCCCAAAGTTTTATTGGGTTTAAGCTTTTTAGTCCAGAATTATTCGCCGAATCATTTTGGATGCCTTCACTTGGCGATTATCTGATAAATGTTTTCTTCTTTATTGCTTTTGCAGGTTTTCTATTTCTCTTTTTTAAGCCCAAAATCAATATCAAAACAGGACATTTCCCAAAATTAATTTTCAGTATCTCAGTGGCACTGATTATGTTTTTTTTAGGAAAATTAATATCTGAACTTTTTTTCGGTTTAGTTTGGAATTCGTCCATATCATTTGGGTTTGAAAATATTCTAAATCTTGACATTTACAGTATTCTTGGCTCATCAATAATTGTAATGATAATTGTAGGCTTTTTGTTGATACTTTATCGGTTGATGCGCAATTTTGAGGAGGTTTTGTCTTTTATTACAATCTTAATAACATTAATATTATTATATATTTATTCAACTATAGCTGGATTAAATGGCGACTACGGAAACTATACAATTGTAATTTTTAACCTGCTTTTCTTAATTTTATGGATTAGTTTGGCATACATCTCCACAAAACAAGAAGTAAATTATTTTTTGAGTGTAATAATTCTGATTCCAGTTGCTCTGATAACCTCGGAGCATTTTTCACGACTGAGTAACAAAAAGGAAATAGACACTTACAAAGTGATTACATACAATTTAGCAGCAGAAAGAGATGTCGGTGCCGAGTTTTTTCTTAAACAAGCCTATGACGAGATAAAATTAAGCGAAGCCCTTAATAGTTCAGTTCTTAGTCAAGACTTCAAACAAATACAGTCGATTGTAAATAAAATTCTTTTATCAAAGAGATATTTTAATAAGTATGAAATACAAACGACTATTTGTCAATGTAGTGATAGTTTATTTATTGAACCTGAAATGTTATCGGTGGAGTGTTTCGATTTTTTTCGCAACCAAATTGACGACGATGGGATAATAATTCCAGGGTCAAACTTCTATTTTCTTGACAATCACAATGGACGCATATCGTACATGGGCGAGATAAGCTCAATGTTGTTGGATTCTACGTTTATTAATATTTACATTGAATTAAACTCGAAAATTTTTAGCGAGGGACTTGGTTATCCAGAATTGTTATTGGACAAGAAATTGTCGGTAAAAAAGACTTCTAGAGATTACAATTATGCAAAATATAATAAAGGTCATCTTATTAGCAGCAAGGGTGACTATAAATACAGATTCACACTTAAACCACAGGAAAGCGACACTAGTGAGTATTCTTACAACGTAAAAGATGGTTACATCCATTTTAAGTATCGCCCTGATGAAGAAAATCTTATCATTTTGAGCAAACCCGACACACAGTACTCAAACGAGTTAGTTGCTTTTACCTATATTTCATCATTTTTGTTTATTATTCTTAATTTAATATGGCTAATTATTAATATTTCAAAAGGGTATTTTAAAAAGGGCATTAATCTAAAAACAAAAATACAGATATCGTTCATTACAATTTTGATTCTCTCGCTAATACTCACCGGTACTATATCAATATTTTTTATTATTCAAGGATATAAAAACAAACAAAAAGAAACTTTACAAGACAAAGTGCATTCGGTTTTGGTTGAATTAGAACAGAGTATTGGTACTCAACAAAAACTTGATTATGCAAATGCGGAGTTTCTAAATACACTTTTGGTAAAATATTCTAATGTTTTTTATACTGATATAAATATTTATGACCTCGATGGGATTTTGCTTTCTTCATCAAGAATAGAACTTTACGACAAAGGATTAAAAGGCAGATATCTGGACTTCAAGGCATACAAAGCACTTAAAATCAATAATGCAGGAAATGTTGTAATTAACGAGAATATTGATAATACTTCTTACTTGTCGGCTTATGTTCCATTTAGAAATTATGATAACGAAATAATTGCCTATTTAAATTTGCCGTATTTTGCACGACAAAATGAGTTTAAAGAGGAAATATCAAATTTTGTAATTGCAATTTCAAATGTTTTTCTTGCCTTAATATTGATATCTATTATAATAGGTATCTTTATTTCTCGTCAATTAACACGTCCGTTAGTAATAATACAGGATAAAATACGATCAATGGACATAAAAAAGAAAGCCGAAAAAATTGTTTACACAAAAAATGATGAGCTCGGCGGACTTATTCGAGAATATAATCGCAAAGTTGATGAATTGAGCGAATCGGCAAATAAGCTTGCACAATCTGAGCGTGAAATGGCGTGGAGAGAAATGGCGAAACAAATTGCCCATGAAATTAAAAATCCGCTTACACCAATGAAATTAAGTGTTCAATATCTTGAAAGAGCCTATGATAAAAAAGATGAGAATTGGGAAAAAACTTATCGGAAAGTATCGAAGAACCTTATTGAACAAATAGATGTTTTATCGGGAATCGCTTCTGAATTTAGTAATTTTGCAAAAATGCCAGTATCGCGGAAAGAAATTATAAATATTAAAGACATTATCTTAACAACCGTGCAGCTTTACGAAACTACTGAAGATGTTGAAATTGATGCAAAATTTAGCATAAAAACTGAAGGTCTGATAAATGCTGACAAAGAACAAATGATACGTGTGTTCACAAATCTTGTAAAAAATAGTATTCAGGCAATCCCAGATAATAGATATGGCAAAATAATTATAAGCCTTGAGGAGGTTGATAACTCATATATTGCCAAGGTTATTGATAACGGCTGCGGAATAAGTCAATCGATGGTACCTAAGATTTTCCAACCTAATTTTACAACAAAATCATCAGGTATGGGATTAGGACTAAGCATGGTTAAAAGCATATTAATAAGCAATAATGCGACTATTCTCTTTAATACGGAAGAAGATAAAGGAACAGAATTCGTAATTGATATTCCTATTTATATAAGCGAATAAACGAAATACAGTTCATCGGTTGATCAGTTAATCGATTTATCAGTTAATCAGTTTATCAGTTTGTCGGTTTTCTGTTTTCACTTCGCATGTTCTTCTGTTCGCTTGTTTGAAACGTTTTTGCACGCAATAAATACAAAACTTGCTAAAATCTTACCGATTACTGAATGCAAAAATTATCGAATACCAGTTGAGCGGGATACTCACTTTGGTAGTAAGCTAGTAGCACAGCCACGATCTAATGTGTTGTGTTTAGCGGCGCCGAAATAAATGAAAGAAGTAAACCTAGATCAACTGTTTGACTGGTACGATATTACAAAAAAAGCCAGCTATTAAATTTAATAGCTGGCTTTTTAATTTATTAGTATTTTTATTTGTTTACTTTAAAAGTTGCATCACCTTTTTCGATGAAATTTATAATTTGGTTGATAGCTGCAATACCAGCATTAATATTAGCTTCAGATGTTTGAGCACCCATTTTCTTTGGTGTAAATAATGATCTACAAGGATATTTTTCTGTGATTGTTGCGGCACAATCAGGAGCAATGTCTGATAAATATTTAAAGTCAGGTCTTTCAGCCATTAGACTTAGCAAATCTTCTTCGTGAATAACTTCTTTTCTTGCAGTATTAATTAAAACTCCATCTTTAGGCATTAAAGAAAGCAAATCTTTATTTATTGAATTTCTTGTTTTATCATTTGCTGGTATATGTAGAGAAACATATTGACAATTTTTATAAAGATCTTCTACTGATTTCACTGGTGTAACGCCATCAGCTGCAATATCACTATCTTTAACAAATGGGTCAAAAGCAAAAACTTTCATGTTAAAGCCTTTGGCAATTTCTGCAACATATTTTCCAACATTACCATATGCATGAATTCCGAGAGTTTTTTCTCTTAGTTCGCTACCTGATTTGCCGTCAAATCCACCACGTGCTGTAAATAGCATCATTCCAAAAGCAAGCTCTGCAACTGCATTTGAGTTTTGTCCAGGAGTATTCATTGCTACTATATTATTCTTAGTTGCTGCGTCTAAGTCAATATTGTCAAATCCAGCACCTGCTCTAACAACTACTTTTAGATTTTTAGCTGCATCAAGAACTTCTTTGTCGGCATTGTCGCTTCTGATAATCATTCCATCAACATCTGCAACAGCTTTTAATAACTGCGATTTTTCTGTGTATTTTTCGAGCAAAACAATTTCATAACCTGCATCTTTAGCAATTTCTTTGATGCTATCAACTGCTTCTTTAGCAAAAGGTTTTTCGGTTGCAATAAGTACTTTTTTCATATTGGATAAAATTTAATGTTATTTAACTTTTTGATTAATTTCAAAGATATTTATTCCTTGACTAATTGCAAAATTAATATCCATATTATAAAACAGGTTTTAAAGTTTGTAATTTTTTAATGAATTTACTTGGATATTTATTTTGGATTGTTTATTTTTGTTTAAAATAAACAATGTGATTAATTATACCAAATACTTTAAATCGAACTCTTTGCCTTGGGTTACTTTCATTCATGGTGCTGGAGGGAGTTCTACTATTTGGTTTCGTCAAATAAAATCTTTTGCTAAAAAATATAATGTCTTATTAATTGACCTTCGTGGGCATGGAGATTCTAAAACAAATGTCATTCAGGAGATTCGTAAGAATTACACATTAGATAATATCGCTCTTGATGTTCTCGAAGTAATGGATTTTGAAAACATAGAAAAAACTCATTTTGCTGGTATTTCTCTCGGTACTATTGTAATTAGACAAATTGCAGAAGACCATCCCGAGCGAGTTGAGTCGATGATTATGGGAGGTGCGATTATGAAACTTAATATTCGTTCTCAGATGTTGATGAGAATTGGTTTTATCTTTAAGTCGATAGTCCCATATTTGTTTCTGTACAAATTTTTTGCGTTTATCATAATGCCAAAGGATACTCACAAAGAATCTCGCAACCTTTTTGTTCGTGAGGCAAAAAAATTATATCAACAGGAATTTATAAAATGGTATAAAATGACTGTTAGCATTAACCCTATACTTAAGCTTTTTAGAAATATAGAATTGCCAATTCCTACTCTGTATATTATGGGCGAGGAAGATCATATGTTTTTGCCGTCAATTCAGCAACTAATGAAAAAACATACAAATTATTCAAAACTAATTGTTGTTGAACATTGCGGTCATGTTGTAAATGTCGATGACCCCGAGATTTTTAACAGAGAAGTTTCTAATTTTATTAATGGACTTCATCAGGTTCGCTAAGTATTAAGTTTTTCGAGTACTTTATTCTATTGTTCTAAGTGCTATCAACACTCAAACAGTGAGTGTGCGACACATACGCACAAAGAGAATTATTAGTTTCGTTATATTTTATTCCTGCTGAACCAGCTTCTCCACCTTTTCCTTTCGTTTCGAGTTCTGCTAGATTGTTTTCCCCAAATAAGCGTGTTGAAAATATTATTGAGCCAGATTTATCAAATCCAGTGTTCCAAGTTTCGGAATCTATATCACCGTATGTATTGTCTTTCGAATGTCCAAAAATGAAAGTGTTGCCGTTTAATTTTTCTATTCCTTCAAAGTCAGCTGTCTTGCTTGATAATCACCTTTGCAACAATTATATGTTAATAGTGTTAAGGAAAATGCGAGTATAATTATAGTGATTAGTTATTCCAATCTTATTAGGATTATTTCATTTTCCAAGTAGGGTATCTTTTGTTTTTGAAAGCATCAACACCTTCTTGTGCATCCTCGGTAGTACATAAACTGGCAAAAACTTCGTTCATATAATTGAAAGATTTATTATAGTCTAAATCGGCAGCAGAGTAAAAGGCAGTTTTCGCAATTTGCAAAGCAATAGGACTTTTCTCAGCTAATTTCTGTGCCCATAATATTGTTTCTTCTTCGAGTTTATCTGATGCGACAACTTTATTTACTAAACCTATTCTCACAGCTTCGGTAGAGTCGATAAGTTCACCAAAGAATAACATTTCCAGAGCTTTTTTTCTACCAATTGAACGAGTGATTGGAATAACTGGTCCAATGCAGTTTAGTCCTACGTTAATAGCTGTTAAGCCTATGCGAGAATCTTCAGAAATTATTGATAAATCAGAGGCAGCTACTAAACCTGCTCCATTTGCTGCTGCAACACCATGCACCTGAGTAATGACAGGTTTCTTGATTTTACTGATTGTAACTAATGGCTTTTCCATGCATTCAATCCATTTTTTATATTCTATAACATTCTTGCCTGAAAATTCTTTTAAATCAATTCCTGCACAAAAATGTTTTCCTGTCCCTTTAATAATAATGACTCTAATGCTATCATTTTTGTCGAGTTCCAAAAGTGCTTGATTAAGCTCAACCGCAAGAGAATTGTTGAATGTGTTAAGATCATTTGGACGATTTAAAATAATTTCACCGATGAATTCGTGTTCGGTTTTAATAATGATAGATTGGTAATTCATAATATGCGTTTTAAACTGTTATGTTATTTTAGACAATCAAAATTACAAAAAAATAACGAAGATTCCTTAAAAAGTTGATAATGTAAAAAGTTATTACGTACAACATTGGAAGACACACAAGTTCTTTCTTTTCTTTTTGTGGTTACTTTTTTTGTTGTTTGCGTCTTAGCGGCTTTGTGTGATTGCTTTTCTTTTCATTTCCACCAACCCATTTTTAAAATATAATCATACACTTTTGGTGGTAAAAAATATCGGATATCTTTATTTTCTTTAATTGCCTTACGGATAAAACTCGATGATATTTCCATTTGAGGGGCATCAACTATTGTAATGTTTGCATTTTTAAATTCTGGCAGTTCGTAGCATGGACGCTTGTAAACATAGATTTTGTAGTTGTCTAAGATTTTGCGGTAATTTTTCCATTTATGTAAACTCTCTAAATTGTCACCACCTATTAAAATACTAAAATTTAAATTTGGATATTTCTCTTTTAAGTATGTAAGTGTGTCAATTGTGTAGTTTGGTTTTGGTAAATAAAACTCAATGTCCGAGACTCTAAATTTTGGATAGTCTTCTATTGCTAATTGGGTAAGATATTGCCTGTCTCTATCATTAAGCAATGTTGATGCTTTTTTAGTTGGATTTTGAGGAGTTATCACAAACCAAAGTTCGTGTATGTTGCAAAACTCACATAGATAATTTGCAATAGCTGTGTGCCCAATATGGATAGGGTTGAAAGACCCAAAAAAGAGCAATATTTCATTATTATTCGACATCTAACAATTCTATTTCAAAAACAAGTGTACTAAACGGTGCAACAACGCCGTTTTTTTCTTCACCGTAAGCGATTCTAAATGGTATAATTGTTAAGCAATGATCTCCAACATTCATCATTTTAACAGCTTCCTCGAGTCCGTCAATGACCTCGTTATTTCCTACGACAAATCTAAAAGGTTTTTTCCTTTCAATAGTAGAATCGAACACAGATCCGTCAATGAATCCGGCAGTATATTCAATTGTAACTAAATTGTTTTTTTGAGGTTTTTTGCCAGTTCCTTTGCTAATTGTAAAAATATTTAATCCCGACTTTGTTACTTTACGTGGGAAATTAATATTTAAAACATAACGTTCAATCAAACTGGCTTCTTGTGAAATGTAATATTGATAAGTTTCTGCATTTTGCTTGACATAGTCGCTACCATCAACGATTTTTTTCATTTTAATCCTAAAAATAAATTTATCGCCTCTTTTTATGTAGGAGGGGATGTTTACTTTGTCTTGTGTGTAGTTAAGAAAGTTCTTTGCATCAATTTTAAAAGCAGCACTGTCGCCAGCTCTCATTATCATCAAGGCTTCTTCAAAACAGCCTCCTGAGTGGGATGGTGGTGTAATTCTCATTTTAAAATCAGCATCTATCATTCGAGTATCAAAAACTAAAGAGTCTTTTATAGTTGAATATGTCATATCAAAATATACCACATCACCGACTTTAGGATAGATTTCGCTTTTCCCAGATTTTATATATTTATATTCTAAACCAGATTTTGTTTTACGGTAAATATTATCAATTTTATCAATAACATAATCGGTACCACCGTCAGAATTAAATATTAATACAGCAACATTTGAAGTGTCATTTATTGCCTGTGTGGTGTCAGTAATTTCTTTATCCGTTGTTGCGGATTGATTATCCTTCTTGTTGTTATTGCACGATAAAATCAATCCGATGCAAGAAAAAAGAAGAAATGTTTTTAGTGTTGTTTTCATTTTTGTACACTTATAACTTCAACTTCAAATATTAGCGTTGAATATGGTGGGATGTCGTTAGAGCCTTTATCTCCATAGGCAATTTTTGATGGACAAATTAGCGTAGCTTGCCCGCCTTCATTCATCATCCCAATGCCTTCGTTCCATGCATCAATCATTTGATTATCACCAACAGTGAATTCTATGGGAGCTTTGTTGTAAGTGGTTTCAAGAACAAACCCGTCTATCAGCTTAACAGTGTAGTGGACACTTACGTTATTTCCATCTTCAACTTTTTTGCTTGAGCCTTTGTGTTTTTCAATAAAATACATGCCCGATGCAGTAGGCTCAACATTAATATTCGAGTTTTGCAGATATGTTTGTAGAACTTCTAATTCAACTTTTTCTGATTGATGATATCTTTCGGATAAATGCGTGTCAAATTTTTCATGCTTTAGGACTTCTAGTAGTTTAACTTTTACAGTTATAAGGTCTTGAGATTTAACGCCTTCTGGTAAATTTGAAAAATATTCTGAGTATTTAAGAAAACTTTCTGCATTGATTTTAAAAATAGTCGAATCACCAACACTCATTAATGCGAGCCCGTCTTCAATGCTGCCTCCTGTGTGTTTTGGAGTCTCAAGTTTACGTAAATATTTTCTATCTGTATCTGCTGAATTAAATAGTTCTTTACCAGTTTCAGTTTCGTAAGATAAACGTAATATCAAAACATCTCCGATATTAGGTTTTGCACCGTTTTCGGTAAATACTATTTTGTATTGTAATCCAGACTCATGTGTTTCAAAGCCATTTTTATCGCCATTGCATGAAAATAAAAATGTGCTAAAAATAAATAAAAGCAAAAGTGTTTTTTTCATAATTAAAATTTACTTAGTACAAGACAAAAAAATTACCTTATTATTAATAGTTGATCAGTTTTGAAGAAAATTACCGCTTACCATTCCTCCTAAAACAACCAATTCATTCCAATATAAACTCCCATTTTACCATCAGAAGTTTTAACAGGCAGTCCGATATCTGCTGCAATTACAAAATTTTCGTTCATAGCCAAATGCAAACCGCAACCGTAAGTTAAATGAACAGTTTCGGTATTGTTAGCAAAAAATTGTGCTTGAAACACATCACTAGGAATTTTAGATTTATCGACATCAATTTTTTGCACAACCATTCCTGCATCAAGAAAAGGATTTAAGGCTGCATACCAGTTTTGTTTTATGAAACGAAATCTAACAAATTTATATCTAAATTCTAAGTTTGCAAACGCATTACCTTTTCCTACGGTTCTATTTCTTATCATACCTCTCACCGATTTGCTACCACCCAATCCATCGACAGTAGATGAAGGCATATAAGAATAAATCATATACGGCAATAAATAAAATGGAGCATCACCGTAAACAATCCCCTGATAACCAACACGATATGCAAATGAAAAGTGTTTATCAACTATTGTAAAATATTGACGATGTGTTACTGCAAGTTTTCCAAATGTAAAATCAGAACTATAACTATTAAACAAAACCACTTCCGACCAAAGACCTTTCATCGGACAAGGCTCATTATCACGAGTATCGTAAACCAATCCGACTTTAAGACTGTTGTGCATCGCTCCTTTAGACTCCTCAGGTTTTATTATTCCCCATTCAACATAATTATCATACAAACTATTTACAGTAGGAAGCATTTCGTCAGTGTCTTTACCTTCGTTTAATTTGTCGATAGGTACAGAACCAATTTGTATATCCATAAAATTATATCCAACTGCCCAATTTAGATTTTTTACAGGTGTTTTACCTTGGAAATCAAGTTTAAATCGCAAAATATTTCTCTGATGTTTGTAAAACATTCTTGTTTTGTAATAGTCTGTATTCTCATCAGTAAAAGTAGGATCATAAACCGCATCATATCCATTAAAGCCATAAAAATCTAATGCTTGATCGGGCAAATAAGACAAATCTGCCGTCAATCTAATTTGAGGAATTAAAAACTCTGAGTCGTAAAACACTCGGAAAATCCCTGATCCTTTTGTATAGCGACTAACCTCAGCATAAAGTGAATGATTATATTTTGGAAAATTTGAACCATCACCATAATTGTAAAAGTTGGTCAATAATCCATATTGAAATCCAAGGTCAGAATTAAATGAAACCACTGGTAATAGACCAAAGTTCCATCCAGTTTTAACGTTGTCTTCTTTTTCTTTTGCTTCCTGTGCTTGTAAAGAAGCAGAGTAGAATAACAAAAAAGCTAAAACAATTTTTAAATATTTCATGTTTAATTATTTTGATTAATTAAAACAAAAATAGGAAAAAGTTTGAAATATATTCAATTAAAGCCCACAGAAAAAAATATTTTGCTCAGTTTACAAGTTTTCGTAATTTGCAGGTTTAAATGTTAGGGTAAAAATTTGAGTAAATTCACAAAAATATTGATCATTTTTTTAGGACTGATTATGTCAGTTTCTGTATCAGCACAGTTTTATAACGGGCATCAAATGAAGTTCGGAAAAAACCGCGTGCAATATGATGAATTTGACTGGTTTTACTTTCGATATCAAAAATTTGACACTTATTTCTATGCAGGAAGTAAAGATATTGCTTTAGAAATTGCTACAATTACAAATAATTATCTTGCAAAAACAGAATCGTTTTTCGAACATCAATTAAATCAAAGAATTGTTTTTGTGGTGTATCAAAACTTATCAGATTTTAGGCAAAGTAATATCGGCTTAAACACCGGCGATGCTCAATATAACATCGGTGGAGTAACAAAAGTAATCGACAATATTGCATTTATCTATGTCGAAGGAGATATCGCAAGTCTGGAACAACAGGTAAAAGCAGCAATTGCAAATATTATCCTAAACGAGATGCTTTATGGGCTTGATTTAAAAAATAAAATTGCAAATAATACCTTAATAACCATGCCTGACTGGTATATTAAAGGATTAATCGCTTATGTTTCTAAAGATTGGGATACAAAAACAGATGAATTGACAAAAATGGGCATTTTATCGGGAAATTTTGATAATTTCAATCAACTAACAGGCAAAGATGCAGAGATTGCTGGAATGGCTATTTGGAATTATATTGCATCAACTTACGGTCCGCAAGTTATCCCAAATATCGTTTATCTCACACGTGTTACCAAAAACATGGAAAGTGGTTTTCTTTATGTTCTAGGTAGCTCGCTTACAATGTTACAAGCCAATTGGAATATGTATTACAAAATGCAATATGATGCTTTTGACCTTTCAACTAATAATCCTGAGAGCAAAAATTTGTTGAAACGTAATCGCCGAAATGTAGAATATTATCAATTACAGTTTTCGGAAAATGCAAATAAAATTGCGTGGGTTGAAAATAAGCTTGGCAAATATTGGATTAAAGTAAAAGATATTGAAAGTGGGAAAACAAAAACTATTTATAGACGTGAACACAAATTAGACCAGATAATAGATTACTCTTACCCCGTATTACGGTGGCATCCAACAGGGAAACTGCTGGGTTTTGTAATTGAAAAAAGCGGCGAAATATATTACACCACATATAATTTTGAAACCAAAGAG
>JAQVPT010000279.1 GCA_028701945.1 Bacteroidales bacterium | reverse complement strand
CAATTGCTATTAACCAAACACTTTCCAAACCAAGATAAAGGAAAGTTAATATCCGGGAAAACGATAAATATTTACCAAATTTCTTTTTGATTATCCATCCACGAAATGCAAACTCTTCGAAAACTGAAGCACCAATAAGTATTAGTGCATACACAATAAATGGCGGGAAAATTTGTAATATATTAAATAATGGCTGCTGAGAATTAATCTCTTGAGGGTTATTATTACTCAAGAAAGCTAAAACTATTACCCCAATTAGATAGGTAAAAACACCTGCGTAAAGTAATATTTTATTTTTATTAAACACTTTTTTTATAATGTGCATTTGTATATTATTTGAAAATTATTTTCAATGCTTTTTGAATATAGAAAGTCCAAATATAATTTAAATTATCAACATAATTAAAACTTAATTCAAGCCGCCTAGGGCAAACGCATACTTTTACCGTAAAGAGTCTTTTGTCATGGTTTTTGGGTTGCAAAAGCACCAAAAACACACGCCAAAAGAGATTCATCGGCACATTTTAACCCTTGACTTTCACTACGTTCAGTCAAAGGTTAAAATAAATGAGTCCTTCAGACTCAAAAGTAATGAAAAATATTTGAAATTATTTTAATGTTATAATAATTCAGTCTTTTCAGAATGATAACATTGTACAGAAATTTTCTTTGGAAGGCTGAAAGCCTAACTTATACCAATTCATTCACAACCTTAGCTTGCGAGTAAAGCACCCGATATAAATTGATTATTTTAACTTAGAGCAAAGCTCCAAGTTAAAACAAAAAAGTCGGAAGAAAAACCTTCCGACTACTAGTTGAATAGCATCCAACAAATTTTATTTTAAACTTAGAAGTTCCTTTCCTTTAGCCACGATGTCGCCAGGTTTCACAAATATTTTGTCAACGACCCCGTCTTTAGTAAAAGCTAACCTGTTATTCATTTTCATAGCTTCAATAACCAACATAATATCACCTTCCTTTACTGTTTGTCCTTGTTTGACCATTACGTCAATTATGGTACCCGGTATAATAGATTTAATTATGTTGTCATCAGGCATTTCCCACTTTTTCTTCCTATCGAAAGCAGGAGTAGAAAATGTTTCGTAATTTTCATCATCTATTGTGATTTGAATTTTTTTATTTTCGTCCATAGTTATAGATTTAAAATGGTGGAATTCCGTGTTTTTTGTCTGTTTTTATTTCTGCTTTATTCTCGCATACTTTAAGCGAGTGTATCAGCATTTCTCTAGTTTCAGCAGGTTTAATAACAGAATCTACGTATCCTTTAGCCGCTGCAACATAAGGGTTTGCAAAACGTTGTTTGTATTCTTCAACCTTTTGTTTTCTCATTTCGTCAGGATTTTCGGCAGACATTATTTCTTTTCTAAAAATAATATTTGCAGCACCTTGAGGCCCCATTACGGCGATTTCGGCAGTAGGCCAAGCATAAACAAAGTCAGCTTCGAGATGTCGTGAACTCATTGCTATATAACCGCCTCCATAAGCCTTACGAAGGATTACAGTAATTTTAGGTACAGATGCTTCGCTATACGCATAAAGAAGTTTTGCACCATGTCTAATAACGCCTGCGTGCTCTTGATCAACGCCTGGAAGATATCCGGGGAGGTCAACAAGAGTAACTAGAGGGATATTAAAGGCATCACAATAACGAATAAATCGTGCAGCTTTATCAGAACAATCTACATCTAATACTCCAGCTAGATAATATGGTTGATTTGCAACAAATCCTACGGTTTTACCATCAATACGAGCATATCCTATAACAATGTTTTGAGCGAATTTTTCCATTACCTCAACAAAATCCGAATCATCTGATATTGCTTTAATAACACTGCGAACGTCGTAAGGTTTTGTTGGATCAATTGGGACGATATCATTTATGTCAATTTTTGCAGTAGGTTTTATGGTTTTATTCCTATCGGCAGCAATTTTATTATTATGAGGAATAATTGACAATAATTTACGAATTTGTCTAAAACATTCTTCCTCATCATGTGCAAAGAAGTGAGCATTTCCAGTAATTTCGCTATGTACTCTTGCTCCGCCAAGGTCTTCTTGTGAAATTTCTTCACCAAGTACAGTTTTAATTACTTCGGGCCCTGTGATAAACATTTTTGAAATTTTATCGACAACAAAAACATAATCGGTTAGAGCTGGAGAATATACTGCACCACCTGCACAAGGACCTAATATTACAGATATTTGTGGAATCACACCACTTGCCTGCGTATTACGGTAAAAAATCTCTCCATATCCAGCGAGTGAGCTTACACCTTCTTGAATTCTAGCACCTCCCGAGTCGTTAATCCCGATACAGGGGACACGCATTTTCATTGCAACATCTTGAATTTTAGTTATTTTTTTAGCATGCATATAGCCAAGTGAACCACCAACAACCGTAAAATCCTGTGCAAAAACGCAAACAGGTCTGTTGTCAATTGTACCAGTTCCAATAATAACACCATCACCATTAAGCACCTTTTCCATCATTCCAAAATCTCTGGCTTCATGCTGCGCAAAAAGGTCATACTCATTAAATGAATTTGCATCGAGCAGCAGGCCAATTCTTTCTCTTGCCGTTAATTTGCCAGATTCTTTTTGTTTCTGAATAGCTTGTTCACCACCCCCAAGCATAACCTCGTGGCGTTTTTTGTTCAAAGCTTCAAGTTTTTCATTTTTATTCATTATGATTATAAATTGGTTAAACAATTTTATTTAGGAGCAGTAAAATATATTCCTGCCGCAATAATAGTATATAGTAAGTTTGGTATCCAAACTGAGAATGCTGCGTTAAATGTTCCACTCAATGCAAAAACTGTTGCAAATCTCATAAATAATATATATGAGAAACTCAGCAATAGTCCTACGCCAATATTTATACCTAGTCCTCCTCTAACTTTTCGTACCGAAAGTGCAAAGCCGATTATCGTTAAAATAAACGTCGCAAAAGGAGCAGATATCCGAGAATACTTTTCAATTTCGCTATTAACAACTGCGGAGGTACCAGAAAGTCGTTGCTCTGCAATATATTCATTTAATTCTCTTGGATTCATTGCTTCTACAACATTCAGCTTACTTTCAAAATCTTCGGGTCTAACCCTAAAACAAGAATCTGTTCTTAATCCAGAAATCAGATTTTCTTTATTATCTTCAAAATTTCTGATATAATAACCTTGCAATATCCATGTTTCGTTTATTGAATCCCAAATCATCATATCAGCATGTAGTTTCGATTTGAGTTGCACTCCATCAAATGTTTCCAAAGTCATTCGATTACCAATATCCCTTTCGCGGTTATAACTTTCCACATAAAAATAAACTCCCTGTTCTATCTGTCTGTGGATGTTAAATGCCCCCATTTTACCAGCTCCGCCTTTAAAATATGAGTTTTGGAACTCAAGTCTTCTTTTATTAGCTTCTGGGATAACATAATTACCAAGGAAGAAAGAAAAACCAGTAATAATTGCAGCAGCTATAAAGTATGGTAACACAAGTCTCCTTAAACTAATTCCACTACTAAACATCGCAATAAACTCTGTTTTGGAAGCCATTCGTGAGGTGAAGAAAATCACCGAAATGAATACAAACAATGCACTAAACAAGTTTGCAAAATAAGGTATAAAGTTCAAATAATAATCGAATATTATTGATTTCATTGGAGCTCCTTTGTCGAGGAAGTCGTCCATTTTTTCGGAAACGTCAAAAATAATTGCTACACAAATAATGAGGAACAGAGCCAGAAAATACGTTCCGAGGAACTTTTTTATGATATATATATCAATTTTTTTCAATTATAACCTGTTATTTAATTTGTCTAACATACTGTTTTTCCATGAGTGAAAATCGCCATTTTTAATATGTTCTCTTGCGTTTTCCATTAACCTAATATAGAAACCTAAGTTATGAATGCTTGCAATTTGTCCTCCGAGCAATTCGCCTGAGATAATTAAATGCCTAAGATATGCTTTTGAGTAAATACTATCCACAAAAGTCTTACCAGCAGGGTCGATAGGGGAAAAATCGTCTTCCCATTTTTTATTTTTGATATTGATTGTTCCATCTTCAGTAAAAAGCATTCCATTTCGTGCATTACGAGTTGGCATCACACAATCGAACATGTCAATACCACGAGATATTCCTTCGAGAAGATTTGCAGGAGTCCCTACTCCCATCAGATATCGTGGTTTATCAAGTGGCAAAATATCGTTTACTACATCGATCATGTCATACATTACTTGCGTTGGTTCGCCAACCGATAAACCGCCAATCGCATTACCTTCGGCACCAATATCAGCAACAAATTTTGCAGCATCTTTTCTAAGGTCTTCATGCATTGAGCCTTGAACTATTGGGAAAAATGTTTGAGAATGTCCGTAAAGCGATGGAGTATCATTAAAGTGTTTCCAGCCTCTAGCGAGCCATTTATTTGTAAGTTGAAGAGACTTAACAGCATATCGTTTATCACATGGGTAAGGCGCACACTCATCAAAAGCCATCATAATGTCTGATCCAATTTTACGTTGAATATCTACAACATTTTCGGGTGTAAAAAGATGTTTTGACCCGTCGATATGGCTTCTAAAAATAGCCCCTTCTTCGGTGAGTTTTCGAT
>JAQVPT010000278.1 GCA_028701945.1 Bacteroidales bacterium | reverse complement strand
AAGGATTTCTGGAGGCGGGTAAAAAAGTATTGGTTGTCGAAGACTTAATTTCTACTGGCGGGAGCAGTCTTAGTGCCGTTAGGGCTATTCGCGAAGCAAATTGCGAAGTAATTGGTATGGTTGCCATTTTTACTTACGGATTTCAAAAAGCTATTGAAAACTTTCATCAAGAAAACGTCAAACTTGTTACCCTAAGTAATTATGACTCACTTATTGAACATGCAATAGAAACTGGGTATGTGTCCGAAGCTGATCTTGAATTGTTACAAGAATGGCGTCAAAATCCTTCTGTTTGGAAGAAATGAAATAGCAAAATATCAAGCAAAATGATTGTTTTTAATGTTTGACAATCCCTTATCATATTCGAATTAGATTTTTTTAATTGTTAATAAATTTAAATTATCCTCGTTAATTTGGCGATTACAATTAAATAATTTCATATTTTTGATAAAACTTTAATCTAACCAACTATGGAAAACAACTATCAAGACCCAGCTCAAAGAGCACCTCAACAGCCTGTGGAACCATCTCAACAGCAAACATCACCAGTCCCACCAGTCCCAAATCAAGTTCAGCCCAATCAAAATCAACCACCGCAATACCAACAACAACCTCAGTATCAACAGCCTCAGCAACATCAGCAACATCAGCAACAGCCTCAACAATATCAACAACCGCAGCAATATCAACAACCGCAGCAATATCAGCAACAAACTAACAACTATAATCAAAACTCACCAAAGCTTTACCCACCAATAAAAATAGGAGAGTGGGTAGGAGTGATTATTGTGATGGGAATTCCTTTAATTAATTTTATAATGTTGCTTGTTTGGGCCTTTGGAAACGGAAATCCAAGTAAAGCAAATTGGGCAAAAGCCACATTGTTAGTTGCTATAATTGCTAGTGTTTTAGCTTTTGTAATTTATTTAGTTGTGTTTCTTGTAGCTGGACTTGCACTTAATTCGGGTAGTTGGAACTTATAGAAAGCATTAAATCATTCCTATACTGTGCTTGTAAGAAAGCTACTTAAGGTTTTGGAAGTCTTCTACCTTCTATAATATCAAATAAATAAGTTTCAAAATTATCTATTGGAGATGGTGCAGGGGACGATAATAGTGTACCATCAGGGCTTATAAAATAATATGTTGGATATGTTGAAACTTTGTATGTGTTAATGACATCAGAATTGTTTTCGGTAAATAAATCACTCCATTCATATTTATTATTGGTCATAAAGTTTTTGGCATTTTCGCGATTGTCGTCTGTGAAAACTGTTAGGAAAATGCAATATCCTTTGTATCGATCGTAGATGTTTTTAATAAGGTCAAATTCTGCTTGAGATGTGTAAGTTGTCGTATTTGCGAAGTTTAAATAAACATACTTGCCTCTGTAATCTGTCAGGTTTTTCATGTTTCCTGCACTGTCGGGCAACTCGAAAGGTGGAGCTATTGTTCCTTTTGCTAGACTTAGTGTGTTGTCGGCTATATTTTGTGATATTAATTTGTGTTTTTCGTAATCTGTTGCAATATAAACCGAATCTAAAGTTAGTAAAAGTGGTAACCAAGAAAGGTTTTTGTTGGCGAAACTATCATGTATCCCTTTTAGAATGACTAACTCCCTAAACTCTTTGTTTCTAAGCTCAAAATGTTCGGATAGAAGTCTATTTAATCGTGTAATACTGTGCCCATAATTTATCACAGCATACAGATAGGCTCCATTTTTTGAGACTAAATATTTGTCAAAATAATCACTGTAAATATTATTAAATAAATCCATATATGCTGGATTCTCATGCAATACAGAGTCTTTGGTGAAATAAGCATAAATAAGTGCCTGTTCGTATTGTTTTTGTGTGGCCAGATTTTTTAATGCCGCAATGCGATATTTTTTATATGCTTTAAAATAATTATTGTCAGCATAAGCGTATCGTTGGTTGATTTCATTGATAAATGTATCCACACCAATTTTTAATCCTGATGAGTAAATATCCAGTAAATTAAGGTCATGATATCTGAAATAATAGTAATCAAAATCAATTATTAGGTAGTTTAAATCTGTTTTTTGCATGTCCTTTATCCCGATATGCACTTTTTCTAGCATGAAAAATGGATTGAAAATGTCTTTTTCCTCTTTTTCTGCAAATGGAGGTAAAATGATTTCGTAATCTTTATCTGCTTCAATAAAAAAGTACGCATGATAAATGCCAAATTCTCCGAAAACATAAATTGTTTCTTCTGGCTCAATATTAATGCTAAATTTACCGATAGAATCAATCTTTAAGCGAAAAACCTCTTCTTTAATAAAAGTTATTCTGTCTTGGTAGCGGTAAAAAATAAGCTCATTACCTGCATATTCTTTAGCAATACCAAATACTTTTGAAGCATGTACTGAACTGCTTATACCTACAAGAAGTAATATGTAAATTATTATTTTATGCACTATCTAAATAATTTAATTGCAAATTTATTCCTTTTTTAGTGAGATTTATACTATAACTCATAAAACTCTAAGATTATTTTGTTGAGCCTTAATTATAAGTATTGTAATAATATCCGAAATTTTAAGGAAATGTTCTGTTATGATTATAATTTGTGGTTGTATTTTACTTAATTTAGTTTATTTTCGCAATATGATTTTAGAGGAATTAAATTTGTGGGGAATAGTAATAAGGGAGCCAGGAACAATAATCAGCGACTTTATTATGGGCTTTTTTTGCATATTGTTCTTTGTTAAATTGTTGATAAATAGGGATTTAAAGCATCAGAAATACTTTTCGCATTTTTTTCTTTTTCTAGGAGCTTCTTCTTTTATAGCTGCTCTGGCACATGGTTTATATCTTTATTCAGGTGTTTATTTACATAAAATTAGCTGGATATTATCAGGATTTGCCACTTATTTCCTTGAATTGGGTTCATCCACATTATTTGAAAACGAGAAGTTTAAATCTAGATTTGTTGTTTTTATTAAAATACAATTAGCAATTTATATCTTGTTTTTGTTTTTCTATGATGGATTTATTATCGTTAAATTGAATTTTGTTCTTTCTATGATCGGTATTTTGACTCCAATATATTTTGTGGATATGATGCGAAATCAGATTAAACATAACTTGTATATTTTTCTTGGAATATTTCTAGCTATTTTTCCAAGTGTCTTTCATAAAGTTGATTTTAATTTTCTGTATATTTTTAACATGAATGATCTTAGCCACTTCTTTCTGATTTTATGTATATTTTTTGTTTTTCTTGGTTTAAAAGAAAGGTTTTTTAATCCCGATGGATTAACTTCTAAGACCACTCCTCGTTAATGCTTTGGTTCTGTTAAAATTCTTTCTTGCGTCTCTCCTTTTTTTCAGAGACTTCTCGTTTTCCTTTTAGTCTATTTTCGATAGATGCTTTTGATGGTTTTGTTTTTACACGTTTTTTGTGTTTTTTTAGTGCTTTATTTATTAATTCATAAAATCGAGCAATAACTTTTTCTTTGTTTTTAAGCTGCGACCTATCTTCTTGTGATGTTAAAAATAAAATCCCGTCATTATTAATTCTCGACTTAAGCTTTTTTAGTAATGTGCTTTTCTGTTCTTCTGAAATAATTTGTGAATTTAAAACATGAAAACGGAGTTCTGCTTTAGAGCTGACTTTATTAACATTTTGTCCACCAGGACCAGATGCCCGAGCAAACGAAAATTCGAGTTCAGCATCTATACTTCCATATTTAATAATCTCATCGTTCATTATCGTAAGGGTTTCAACAAATACTCGAGACCGTTTAGTTGAATCTCATACATCGTATGAAGTAACATTCCTAAATTTCCCGCAGGAAAACCTTTTGAGTGATACCAAACCAGATAATGTTCCGGAATATCGCAAATCAATCTTCCCTTGTACTTGCCGTAGGGCATTCGAGTTGAAACTAATTGTAATAAAATTGTTTTGTCCATTGCTGCAAATATAGTAAAAAAATATTTTTATGTGCCGCCATTTAAAATGTCAAGTCTTCTATAAAAAAACACGATAGCATTTCTAAATTTTCTTTACCCTTTACTAAGCAATTGTCAAACAATAAATCAGTCATTTTGACTTGCTCACTTCGATAAAAACTCAGCACATCGAAGTGGCAGCTTAACGGTTGTGGCTGTGCATAATGTGGAATATGAATTGTCTTATCAAAGTTCCCACGAAGCCATCAGCCAACTGGCTGATTGGCGGTGTTCGGAAGCGTTCTGCACGAAAGTTTACAGGTGAATTTCCATATTACAAAAAGGTGTTATTATCAACTGGCCTTTATTCACCTTGATTTTTATATAATTCTTCAAAAAATGAAAGCTTCCTTTTCAATTCAATATCAATTTCATTATTAAAATAAGCGACTTTAATTCTTTTGTTATTATTATCTAAAAGTTTGAAATCTAGATTTTCTTTCCATTTATATCTAATAGATTTAGCATGAGTATTTCTTTTTGGGTTGCCTACAGGATATAATACTTTACCTGCTTTTAAAACATTTTTACCATATATTGGATACAAAGCTCCATTTGGCATTGAAAGTAGATTGATGATTAAAATTTCAAGATTTTTTTCTTCATACAGGATTGTAATAAAATATGTCAAGCAAGGTTTCTTTAACCCACCTTCAA
>JAQVPT010000277.1 GCA_028701945.1 Bacteroidales bacterium | reverse complement strand
CATGGTAATAACTGCCTTGTTAATATCGGGGAAATCGTTATAATTCCATCTAAAGATTTTTAAATATAGTCTTGCTAAAGCTTTACCCATCTTTTAATAGTATTTCAATTTTATGGTTCTTACGTAAATTATTAATTAAGTTTTCAAAATCGGATAGTCTTATTGAAAAAACAAGTTTGCAGTTTTCTAAAAAAGTCTGATTCTCTATTTTTGCTTCTGCATCGCTGAGGGTTTTCATAACGAATGCAATTTCGTCATAATCAAAATTTAATTCAACTTCTTTAGTTACGAATTTTTTAATAATTTTTGCTTTTTCTAAAGCATCTTTTGCAGCATTTTTATAGGCATTTATTAGTCCAGGAATTCCTAGTTTTGTGCCACCAAAATATCGCACTACTATTATGAGAATATCAGTTAAGTTGAATGAACGAATTTGACCTAATACCGGCATTCCAGAACTGTTAGATGGCTCTCCATCATCACTAGCTCTGTAGAACTCTTTGTCAGGTCCAATTATAAAAGCATATACTTGATGTCGAGCATTATGATATTTTTTTCTTAAAGACTGTTGGATGTTTTTTATTTCTTCTTCAGACGATACAGGATATGCAAAAGAAAAGAATTTACTTCCTTTTTCGGAGTAAAAACCTTCAGATAGATTTTCTATTGTTAAAAAAACGTCTGTGTCCATAATAATTATTTTAATGTTAATAAAATAATTGCTACAATTGACAGCAATATCCCAATTACATTTAATTTCGTCAACTTTTCTTTAAAAAATACCGTTCCAATTAAAACAGTAAGTATTACGATTCCGATATTAACAACACCATAGGTTACTGAATTTGGAAAAAGCTCTTTGTTAAGAGCGAGTAAAATGAAATAGACGGTGCCAAAGTTTATAGCTCCAAGTGTTAAACCAAATATCCAAGTGCTTGTTTTTTTGAACCCTTTGAGTAATACAGGGCGGGCTAATATAATAATCAAACCTGATATTAAAGAAAAGGCAAAAACTGTTGAGGTGAAAACTGACGACATACCTGCATTTACATAATTTTCCTTTGCAAAAATTACGAGTGAGTCTCCTATTCCCATTCCTATGAAAAGTAGTATGGGTAAAATAATTGCGAGTAAACTTGATTTGCGATTTTTAGTGGGTTTAACATATACACTAAATGCTACGGCGACAACTGCCATAATTATTGCAGCAATTTTTAAAAAGCCTGCATCTTCATTATAAGCAATGATAGCAAAACTTACTGGTATTACGAAAGACATTTTACTTGCTACTGTTGTAATTGCTATGCCAGCTTTTTGGGAGGATTTTCCTATTATAAAGAACATTACAATAAATAAAATTCCAATTATTATTGCAGGTATAATCCAGTTATAAGAAATAATTTCTTTGGCAGGAAAGCTACCGTTAATAATAAAACCCAAGCTTGCTGCAACTATGTAATTAATTACAATTACATTAATTAATGGAGATTTGTATTTGTCAACGAATTTAAAAATTACAAAGACAGCCGAAGATGCGAGTATGCTTAAAAGTAGTGGTAGCATATAAAAAAGATGGGACTAAAAGTCCCACTTATTACATTTTAAGTCTTTTTTCTATTTCTTCGAGGTCTGTTCTAAAACGTTTATCTGTTTCGACTAAATTGCTTACCGTTTTACAGGCATGAAGTACTGTAGCGTGGTCTTTGCCACCAATTGAAGCACCTATTGCAGCGAGTGATGATTTAGTCATACTTTTTGCAAAAAACATAGCTATTTGGCGAGCTTGTACAATTTCGCGTTTTCGCGTTTTACTGCTTAATATTTCAACAGACATTGAGAAGTAATTACAAACAACTTTTTGAATGTAGTCGATAGATATTTCTCTACGTGTGCTTTTGACAAGTTTGTCAATCATATCCTTTGCTAACTCCATAGTTATCTCTTTTTTGTTGAGAGTTGACTGAGCGAGCAAGGAAATTAATGCACCTTCGAGTTCACGAATATTATTGGTTATGTGTGAAGCAATATATTCAATAATATCTTCTTTGATGACTATTCCGTCTTTGTATGTTTTCTTTTTTAGAATTTTAATTCTAGTTGTAAAATCAGGTTCTTGTAAATCAGCAGATAATCCCCATTTAAATCTAGAGAGAAGCCTTTGCTCCATTCCGTTTAATTCGACTGGTGGTTTATCAGATGTTAAAACGAGTTGTTTGCCGTGTTGATGCAGATGGTTAAATATATGGAAAAATACTTCTTGAGTACCTTCTTTTTTTGCAAAATATTGAACATCATCAACAATAAGAACGTCTATCATTTGGTAAAAGTGGATAAAATCGTTTCGATTATTGTTTCGAGTTGCCTCCATGTATTGGGTCAAGAATTTATTTGCATCTACATAAAGTACTACTTTTTCGGGCATAACTCTTTTTACTTCGATGCCAATTGCTTGTGCGAGATGTGTTTTGCCAAGACCTGATCCGCCATATACAAATAAAGGGTTAAATGCTGTTCCGCCCGGATTTTGAGCTACTGCATAACCTGCAGAGCGTGCCAATCTGTTACATTCGCCTTCGACAAAATTGTCAAAAGTATATTCTGGATTTAAGTGTGGATCGACATGTACTTTCTTAATACCTGGAATAACAAATGGGTTGACAATTGAGTTTGCTTCGAGGTCAAGTGGCATTTGTACAGGGCGATTTGCCAATTGAGTCTTTTCGCGTGCTGGAATCTTTACTGTATATGGTTTGTCGGAATTGGAGTTGTTCTCCATAATAACATGGTATTCAAGCTTTGCATCCGGTCCTATTACCTTATGAAGGGTCTTTTTTAGAAGGTCTAAAAATTGCTCTTCAATAAATTCATAGAAAAATGTGCTAGGTACCTGTATTGTTAGCACACCATCTTGAATATCTAATGGGACTATAGGCTCAAACCAAGTGCGGAAACTATTCTTTGGAACGTTATCCTTTATGATTTGTAAGCATTTAGCCCATATTTCTTCACACCTTTTAACCATTTATATAATATTTTTTAATTACCTTTTGTAAAACGCTGCAATTTGTTGATTATATTCTTAATAAAAAAATCAATTTGCTCTTGTTTGTTAATTATTTTCGTTTAAGTGGTACCATGCTTTAAATACTGATAGCAATTCCAATATCATACAATATTCTTATTGTCAAATCATTAGGAGCTACTTATATTTTTCCTACATCTTATTTAGTACTCGACTTTATTAAAGCTTAAAAATAGTAATAATTATTGGTACTCAAAATATTTTACACTTTTTTTTTAAAATTTGTGGTTTTGTTGTACTAATTGTGTAGTAGTCAGTTAATAAGTAGTATTATTTCGATAAATAGTTTTAGTCTTTGGACATAGATTTTTGACTGTCAATTGTTTAGGTAAAACTAATCAAAAGGTGGCTGTGCAAAGCCAAACACACCGTTTGCTGATTATTATCCACCAGTTTCTACTTGTCCGCTTTCATAATTGTATTCTGAGCCTCCTAGTGAATGTGGTATCGAAAAAACTATCAACATTGAAACAGATGCAATTATAACCGCCCATTTTCTTTCTTTTTTTAAATTTAGGATTATTGCTGCAATCCAGATAATTAGTGCAATTAATGTTTTATTGTCGGTAAAGTCTTTCCCTATTGGCCAGCCTGTCCAATAATCTCCAAATGCGTAGTTTTGCATTATTGGACCTAAAATAAATCCTCCAATTATTAGAGAAATGATTGTTAAATATGAAAAAAGACGATAATTACCAGTTTTGAATAATATGTAAAAAAGACTTACCAAGCTAAATAGCATTGCACTGAACATTGCAATAATATGTGGAATAAGAATATAACTAGGTACTTGTCCTTTAAAGCGTATTATTGCCGCATTATCATCTGTTTGCATGATGTTTACGTTATTTTTGAATAAAATTATGTAATACTGTAATTTCCCAGCAGGCGGTTGGTCTGGTAATAATACTTTCCAACTTTCTGTGTCTTTTTCAAACGGTTTTATTGTGTTTTTTGAGTCGGTAGGGTACTTGTGAAAACATATCACTGCCGAGTCGAAAGCTTCAGAAATTGGAATCTCGACATGGGCTCCTTCACCAATACTTGCAGAGCGGATTAATTGCATTTTATAATCTTTGTCGCCTGGTATCCCTGATATCTTAAGTGGATATGACGGTCCACTTTTTCTTTGATAAATGGAAGCTCCAGCAGTTAATAAAATTGCTAATGTCCAAACAAAAAATTTCTTCATAATTTTAAAAATCTATTTCTATTTCAATAATTTCGTCGTTCCTAATTATTTTTATTTTGGTTTGTTGTTCTGCCTCAAATTCGGACATAATGTGCATATATTCATAAATACCGCCTATTTTTTTGCCATCTAGTTCAATTATTTTATCTCCTTTTAAAATTCCTGATTTATCAGCGATACCTCTTGGCGTTACTCCATCAACTCCTAGCCCGTCAGAGTCTCGTGAAGTCATGTCAGGCATTATTCCAAGTTTTACTTTCATTTCTCCACCATGTCGAGCTTTTTGTGCTTGTTCTGACTTAACAAACTTGAGGTTTAATTTTGTGTCCGAAAGTTCATTTATTAGTAAAATGGATAGTTTTGAAATGCTTAATAAG
>JAQVPT010000029.1 GCA_028701945.1 Bacteroidales bacterium | reverse complement strand
GTCGATTCACAGGGGAATATAATTGTTTTTGGTGATAAGATTAATTATGAACATGAAGATTCAATTGGTATTGAAAGTGGTTTGGTAGTAAAATTTGATTCTGGAGGTAATAAGCTTTTTTATAGAGCGATTTCGTCAATTAAGTCGGTAGTAGGTAAGGCTGGCTGTGTAACTGAAAATGATGAGATTTTGTTTATTGGCTGGTTAATTCCTCCAGATGAATTAGATTGGTGGGACGATACATGGTTAATAAAATATAATTCTGATGGTGACAAACTTTGGGATAAAACTATAGGAGCGAAAGATACTGATGAGATTGCATTTGATTTAATTTGTTCCAATGACGGCGGGATTGTTTTATTTGGAGGATATCATCAATATCATCAAAATTTTTATGGTTGGATTGTAAAAACTGATAGTCTTGGGAATGGAGTTTATAATTCTGGTTGGCAAAGTTCTATAACCCATGTTCAATTTTCAAATGACATAAATGTATATCCAAATCCAACAAGTGATTATGTAACTGTAGGATTAACAGATTTAAGAACAAATTTCGATGTATATCTTTACAATATGACAGGTCAATTAGTTTATTACTCAGAGAACAATACTGAGGCTTGTAAATTTAGTGTTGTAGATTTGCCCGAAGGCATGTATATTATTAAAATAATGAGTGAAAATAGGGTTTACACAGGTAAACTAAGTGTTAAACATTAAAAAGAGAAACATGCGAAAGGAAATTATAAAAAAACCATAATATGCTGTTATATTCATATCAAAAGTGGATTATAATAAACACTATTGAACAATTTTATGTCTGGCAAACATAAATGTATGGAGTATAACAGCATGCCGTATGGGAAAGCAAAAACCGGGTAGGAGCAAGTGATAATTCAATTTGACAGCTGAGTAATCTGCTTGCCGCCTATCCCGGAAGTGTTAATTTTTAACAATGTAAAAATATGAAAATTTTTAATATAATTTTATGGCTATGTTTAATAGCTTGTATTAGTGCAAATATTCAAGCACAAACAACTCAAATGCCAAAATGGCCGATGAACGGTCAAGAAATTGATTTTAATGCTGGAACAACTTATTCAATTCCATCAAGTTTATCAACGGCACAATATGCTTCAAATGGTTATTATGGAAATACAAATCAGAGGTTATTTCACGTAATTGATGATGTCGTAAAATGGGGTGATGGCACAACTGCGGGTAACTTATATGTAAACGATCCTTATTTTCCTTACCAAATGTTTCCAGAGATAGCTATTACTCCCTAAATACAACTTATGGATGCTGTTTTTTTGAAGTTTAAATTTTATTTAACAAACAATTTTTCAGTTAACTTATATTCTTTAACATCCCGCTAACTCAAATTTGCATCCAATCAAGGGATAATAAACAATGTCAGCCTCTCAAAAAACCTTCCAAATATTTTCGTCAGGCAAAGGAGCGGTAATGGTAATTAGTTCTTTTTTTACTGGATGAATAAAGCTTAGCTCAATGGCATGAAGATTAATCCCATAGTTTTTATTAGCATGCAAATAGCCATATTTTAAATCGCCTCTAATCGGGCAGCCAATATCGGCAAGTTGGCATCTAATCTGATGATGACGACCAGTATGCAAATTAATCTCAAGCAAAAAGAATTTTTCAGATTTGCTCATCAATTTATATGACAAACTTGCAAATTTAGTATCTGGGTCGTTTTTCGTTTTTACATACGATTTGTTCTGTTTTGTATTCCTATAAATATATCCTTCTAATTTATCTTCTTTTTTTTGCGGACGTGTTGCAATAATTGCATAATATTTTTTCGTAATACTCTTATTTTTAAACAATTCGTTAATTCTTGTTAAAGCTTTACTTGTCTTTGCAAATATTATTACTCCACTGACAGGTCTATCTAATCTGTGAGGCACTCCAAGATAAACTTCTCCGGGTTTATTGTATTTCCTTTTAATATATTCTTTCACGAGAGCGGAGAGGGGTAAATCACCTGTTTTGTCTCCTTGTACAATCTGCCCAGCTTTCTTATTAACTGCAATCAGATGATTATCTTCATAGAGTATGTCTTCATCACTAAGCATAATTATTTTTAGTATTGTTCTTTTTCGTTTGGAAAATCACCCGACTTAATATCGTTAATATAATTAACAACGGCATCATTAATAATTTTATCAAGATCGGCATAGCGTCTAAGAAATCTAGGCGAAAATTCTTGAGTAATTCCTAACATATCGTGCGAAACTAAAACTTGACCATCTACATTTCCCGCACCAATTCCTATAATTGGAATTTTAACTTCATGAGCAACTTGAGTTGCAAGACTTGCTGGCACTTTCTCTAAAACAATGGCAAAACATCCCATTTCTTCAAGAATATGTGCGTCCGAAATAAGTTTAGCCGCTTCCTCTTCTTCACGTGCCCTAACGACATAGGTGCCAAACTTATGAATACTCTGCGGAGTAAGTCCCAAATGCCCCATAACTGGGATTCCTGCTGATAAAATTCTTTTTATAGAATCTTGTATTTCTTCTCCGCCTTCGAGTTTAACCGCACCTGCACCAGTTTCTTTCATAATTCGAATAGCCGAAGATAGAGCCAATTTTGAATTGCTTTGATAAGTACCAAAAGGCAAATCGACAACCACTAAAGCACGTTGTACGCCTCTTACAACACTTGCAGCATGATATATCATTTGGTCTAATGTTATTGGCAATGTAGAGTCAAATCCAGCCATAACATTCGATGCAGAATCTCCAACTAATATTACGTCAATTCCTGTATTGTCAATTATCTTTGCCATACTATAATCGTAAGCAGTTAGCATTGCAATTTTCTGATTTTGACGTTTCATTTCCTGAAGAACATGAGTGGTTACTCTTTTAATTTCGGTATGTATTGACATTTTATTATTATTTAAAATATTTTTACTAAATTTGACGTTTTAAAATGCAAATATAATAAGATGAACTACAATAAAATACTAATACTCTTTTTAATTTCTATTTTCACTGTTTTAGCGTGTAGTACCGATGTAGATGTTACTGGAGATGCGACAGATATTCCAATAGTTTACTGTGTTCTAGATCAGTCAGCAGATTATCAATATGTAAAAGTTAATAAAACATTTTTAGGACCTGTTCCAGCTTCACAAATGGCACAGATAAGCGATTCGCTTTTTTATGAAAATGTTGTTGTTAAACTTCACGAAATTAAAAATAACTATGTTACTCAATCGTGGACTTTTTCTCCTGTTGATACAATAGTAAAGCCTAGTGGTTATTTTGCAAATGATAAAAATACTATTTGGGTAGGAAGCCCTAATCTTGACCCTGAAGCTACATACCAACTTGAAGTTAATATTAATAATGGACAACATATTATAACTGGAGAAACTGCCCTAATTGATGGTGTACGCATAAAAATACCGAATCCTTATGTTTTAGCTATTGATGTTGTAAATTATGATGGAGATTTTCCCTATGAGTACATTAATGGGTTAAATGGTAAAATATTTCAGATGAACATTACTTTTAACTATCTAAATGTTATTAATGGCGATACAGTTGGACAAATGATTAGCATACCATGGCCTCAGGGGAAAGAATACAGATTATTAGAAACATCAACTGAAGTCGTGGGTAAGTTCAGTATATCTGCATTTTATAATCTGTTAGTTGCAAACATTCCGCCTCCAGGAGATACTGTTAGATTAGTTAAAATGCCCAATAGTATTGTTTTTACCTTGTCAACTGCTGATGAAAATTACTCAACTTATATGGATGCAACATCTCCATCGCAAGGTATTGTTCAAGAAAAACCATCTTTTACAAATATTAATGGCGGTTATGGTCTTTTTGCATCAAGATTCAATACCTCTATTTCAAAACCATTGGGAGGAAGAACATTAGATTCAATTAATAGGGGAATTTATACCAAAAACCTTGGTTTCGCAAACCGATATAACCTTTATTATCAGGGGTGGTATTAGTAAATAATTGCTAAAACAAACTGACAATGAAAAGTGTAATACTAATAATTGGTTTTTTAGGATTAATTTCATTTTGTGGAATCTGTTCGCAACAAAAGTATTATAGCATAAAATACAATCCTGAAGAGGCTCAAAGCTCAGTCGCAAAAAATCAAACCATTTTGCATACAGATGATAGTGTCTATTTTAAACCTCAATATTTTAAGATACTTTATAAATACATCATTAAAAATGGCGAAGTTGAAAAAATAAACGCTTCAAGTAGGTTAGATAAACCTTTGTATGTCGAATACCATGTGTTATCATTTGATTTATGGGAGTTGAAAGTAGATAATTCTGAGAGAATATATTTTACTATGTCTCAACCTGAATACAAACAATATGGAAGTATTTTATTGACAAATGACAGTATTGTAACAATTGAAAGCAAAGGCAGTGCTGATACACAAAAAATATGTGAAGGATATAATCAGATTTTGAAAAAAATTAAGTTGGGCAAAAAGCAAAATAGCAAACAGTAATTTCTTTAGTTTATTTTTCTTGGCAATCAAATAATCCTTTTCTCATTTTTAAATTATATGGCTCGTCCTTAGCGAAATTTTTGACCTATTGGCTTAGTTTTAATGCTTTTCTTGTTATTTAACAACAAAGCGATTACAAATATTTAGATATAATTCGTAATTTTGTAAAAAAGATAGTAAATACATGAATTTAGAACTTGAAATATTATTAATACTCGTATCAATCCTTTTCTTTTTAAGTATTTTAGCCGGTAAAGCAAGTTCAAAATTTGGTGTACCAGCATTATTGTTGTTTTTATCGGTGGGGATGATATTTGGAAGCGACGGAATAGGTATTCAATTTGAAAATATCCAAGTTGCAGAAACAATAGGTACGATTGCTTTGTGTATAATCCTTTTTTCAGGTGGGATGGATACAAAAATTAACGAAATTCGTCCAGTTATCTCACAAGGAATTGTATTAGCTACACTTGGTGTAATTTTAACGGCATTTTTTAACGGAATACTTGTTTGGTGGATTTTGGGAATGACAATGGAATCTGCCGGAATAGGTTTATTAACTTCTCTATTATTAGCTGCGACAATGTCATCAACTGACTCTGCCTCAGTGTTTTCAATACTGCGTTCAAAAGGATTGCACCTAAAGAATAACCTCAGACCAATGTTAGAACTTGAAAGCGGAAGTAACGACCCAATGGCTTATATACTTGTAATTACACTAATTGGGATTATTAAAGTTGATGCTGTGCCTAATTTTTGGATTGTAGGAGGACAGTTATTGATACAACTAATTGTTGGTGCATTGGTTGGTTTTACGCTAGGTAAATTCACTGTTTATGTAATAAATAGAATTAAAATAGGTAATGATTCATTATATCCAATTTTGGTTTTTACTTTTTGTATTTTTATATTCTCCTTTACATATTTTGTTAAAGGAAACGGTTATCTCGCAGTTTATATTGGTGGATTAGTAATTGGAAATTCAAAGTTTGTTCATAAACGCTCGTCATTAAACTTTTTTGACGGATTAGCTTGGCTTAGCCAATTATTTATGTTCTTGGCTTTAGGATTACTTGTAAACCCTCATGAGCTAATACCAATTATTATTCCTGGTTTAATAATTAGCTTTGCTATGATATTTATTACGCGTCCGCTAACGGTTTTTATTAGCTTACTTCCTTTCCGCAAAATGAAAAGAAAGGATAAAGCGTATATTTCGTGGGTAGGACTACGAGGAGCGGTTCCAATTATATTTGCAATCATTGCTCTTTCCGAAAACATACCTCATGCAAGACTTATTTTTAATATTGTTTTTCTGTGTACTTTAGTTTCTTTATTATTACAAGGAGCTTCGCTTCCTATGGTGGCACGTTGGCTTGGGCTAACAGAAAAACTACAAAAAATTAAAAAACTCAGTGAATTTGACATCGAATTGTCTGAAGATATTAAATCTGCAACTGCCGAAATAGAAATCACTAAAAGCATGATTGCTAATGGTAATCGCATTATGGACTTATCGCTACCTGATAATACACTAATAGTATTGTTAAAACGGGATGATAAATATTTAGTCCCGACTGGTAAAACCGTATTGCAAAAGCAAGACAAATTATTAATAATTACAGATGACCAAAATGCTTTACTGGAGACTTATAAATGTTTGCAGATAGATTAAATAAAACCCACCAAACATTTGAGCAAGCGACTTTAATTGATTCAATCGTTATTTTGAGTTTCGACAGGGCAAACGCATACTTTTTTTATTACAATAATTTCAAATGTTTTTCATTACTTTTGAGTCTGAAAGACTCATTTATTTTAACCTTTGACTGAGCGTAGTGGAAGTCAAGGGTTAAAAACTGCAGAACAATCTCTTTTGGCGTGTGTTTTTGGTGCTTTAGCAAACCAAAAACCATGACAAAAGAAAAGTATCGTTTGCCCTGCGAGTTACAACACTTTTATAACATCGGTAATAATCAGTTTATTCGATATTTGCAAAATGTTTAATAAACTGAAATCTTTCATAAATTTGCGGATCCTTGATATTTTCGTAGGATAGTGTCCCTCTGAAATCATCTACAGATTTGTAAGATTTTTTGTCCATCCAGCTTATCATATCGTCGATAATAGGTTTAATTTCGTTAATACCTTTGCGATAAAGTACCGAACAAAGCTGAACCGTATCGGCACCAGCAAGAATTTGCTGAATTGCACCATTTCCTGAGTGTATTCCAGTGGAAGCAGATATTTCTATATCTGGCATCATACCTTTAATTATCGCTACCCAACGTAAAGAAATTTTAATATCATTTTCGTGACTTAATATCGTTGAGTTGGTGATCTCTTCTTTTTCAATATCAATGACTGGTTCAAAGAATTTATTAAAGAGCACAACTGTATTAACGCCCCTAAAATTTAATTGTTGAATAAAATAGGGGAGGTTTGTGAAATTTTTACTTAGTTTACAAGCAATAGGAAGCTTGGTGCTTTTCTTTACATTCTCCACAATTTTATAATATTTTTCCTCAATAGAGGCAGCACTTTTATTTGGGTCAAACGGAAAAATATTCATATTAAGCTCCAGAGCATCTGCACCTGCCGCTTCAATTTTTGTAGCATAATCGCCCCATTCCATATCACTGGTACAATTGATGCTCGCAATAACTGGTATATTAACCGCTTTTTTCGCTTCTTTAATTAGCTGAATGTATTCGTTAAGAGAATTGTGTTTTGAGTAATTTTTAATATAGTCAGCAGCTTCGGGATAGTTGCCACTTTGATCTATTGCTCTATTACTTTCAAAAGTTATTTGTTCTTCGAAAATTGACTTTAATACAATTGCACCAGCACCACATTTTTCGGCATCGATAAGGTTTTGGATTTTTTTTGTTAAACCCGAACTGCTTACAATTACAGGGCTTTCAAGTTTTAATCCTAAATAATTTGTTTTAAGCTTTTCCATATTTGAGTGTTTTTAGTGTTTACAAAGATATAATAATATTTTTATTTATTTTAGTAATCTGTTGTTTCAGATGATACTTTTACTTGGTTTTTTAATTTTGAATAATAAGCTAATTTATAAAAATCAAACAAAAATAAAGAAGGGTTTGTTGACTTTATTAGATGGTTTTTTATTGGCTTTTCAAATGTGTAGAACATAAATCCTATTAAGAATTTTAGTTTGCATTTTTTTATTTTGTGATAAGTTTTTACCAATTTTACCTCATTTATAAAAGCAGAATTTACTTCATGGTTGTTTTGTATTAAAATAAGGTTTTCCAGGGCTTTACAGGTTTTACTCAAAAATATTTCATTGTTTTCTAAGCCGCAGTGCAAAACAGGGTTATCAATATGGAAAATAATATAATTGTGTTGTTTTAATTCAAATCCAAAAAGGCTGTCTTCGTGTCCATAACCTTTAAGAAACTCACGAAATTTAATTTTATCAAATACGCTCTTCGAGATTAAGAAGTTGTTAGTTGTAAAAGATTTATTTGGATTTTTTTCTCTAATCGAAGCTTTAGTCATTTCTCTTTTGAGACCATATCGTAATCGTAGCGAATGATTTTTTGCATACTGATTTGTAGAATACGCTGTTCCTCCACATACAATATCATGTTTATACGCATTGAGTTAGTTTAAAATAAATTTGTCATCGATTAGTTTCGAGTCACAATCTAAAAAAAGTATTTTGTCGTATTTTGCTGCTTCGGCAAGTTGATTACGAACAACACTGCGACCCGAATTTTGAGTGTTTACAATGTGCTTAATGTGTTTTTGTGTTGAAAGTGTTTTTGTGTTATTATCGACAAACTCTTTTTGTGATCCATCTTCTAAGATTAAAATTTCAAAATCTACATTAAGTATTGAACATTGTTTGTGAATCTGAATAGTTAGTTCTGAGACATCATAGTTATATACTGGAATGCAGATACTTAACATTCGTTATTTGTTTTTTAAAGAGAAATCTTCATCGCCGAGAGCTTTTTGTACTTGTTTATTAAGCTCTTTTACTTCTTCATCTATTTGTCTTTCGAGATCCTCGTCGTACTCAAAAGTTTCAACTTCAAAATCAGATCTATAAATTTTATCTATCTTTGGATAAACTTGCGAAATTCTCTCTTCGGTCTTGTTCGCCCATTCTTCAAACCTCTCGGGACATTCGGCTGATACTTTTAAAGCCATTGCGTCATATTGATTCATAAATGAATCGAAACGATCAATATCTTTCTTTGCTAATGTATCTCCATTATAAGCTTTGTTAACAGTTTCGATATAAACATCAATAATTTCGTCTCCAGCTTCAATCAACTCATCACAATTTTCAAATTTGTGATTCCCATATTTTTCTTTAAGTTGTTCGAGAGTTTCGGCTTTTTCTATGGTTGGTTTGTCAGACTTCTCTTTTTTCTTGTTATTACAAGCTATCGTAACACTTATAAATAAGATAAACACAATGTATTTTAAATAAGTTTTCATATACTACCAAATTTTAAAAACAAATATAGCAATTATTTATGGCTATTAATAAGTTTGATTAATTTTATTCTTGTTTCAATTTAGTTGTGCTTGTACGAAAACTGTTTTTCGTAAAAGTGCCATTAATGAAAAACACGATACAAGGCTTGCTAATACAGAAAATGCAAGAACTATATATACTTTTTTACCAATTCTAAAATCTCCGTATCAGTATAAGGTTTTGCAATAAAATCATTGCATCCTACTTTTAACGCTATCTCTTTGTCTTCCGAAAAGGCATAAGCAGTTTGAGCAATAATAATAACGTCTTTACTAATTGTTCTTATCTCTTTTGTTACCTCATAACCGCTTAAGCCTGTCATTTGAATATCCATTAAGATTATATCTGGCGAATATTTCTTAAACTTTTCGACGGTTTCATTTCCAGTTTTAGCAAAATATAGCTCATTAACAATATTCTCAAATACATAACGCAAAAACATCACGGTATCTTCATTATCTTCGGCAATAAGAAGTTTTAAACCAGATTTTTTTATATCATCTAAGCTCAGTACTCCGTTAATTGAGTGTTCTGTCTTTTCAAGAGGAATTTTAAATGGTATTGTAAAATTAAAATCAGAGCCTTTACCTAAAACACTATCAACCCAAATTTTGCCCCCCATCATATCTACGTAGGCTTTAGTAATTGACAAACCTAAACCAGCTCCTTGATAATTTCGAGCATGAGACTCACTTCCTTGTCTAAACCTTTCAAAAATATATTCTTTTTGTTCAGGAGAAATGCCTTTGCCAGTATCACTTACAAAAAACAGCAATTCATTTTTATTTTTCTTATATCCAAAATGAACACGTCCAGAGCTGGTGAATTTAACAGCATTTTTAATCAAATTTGTGAGAATTGCATATAATTTTTCTTTATCAGTATTAATAAAGGAATCTTCATCATTTAAGCCACACGAAAATGCTAATTCAATTTTCTTAACATCGGTTTCTGGTTTAAAAAACTGCATCAAATTTTGCAATATTTCATTTAAGTTAAAATCGTCACTAATTAAATTCATTTGACCCGATTCTATTTTAGATATGTCAATAATATCATTTATAATATTTAACATTCGGGTACCACTAGTTTCGATGAGACTGATGTATTGTTGCTGCTTTTCGCCTGTCAAATTAGGCCTTTTAAGAAGTGAAGCGAAACCGATAATGCCATTCATTGGCGTGCGAATTTCGTGGCTCATATTTGATAGAAAAGCTGACTTTAGTCTATCGCTTTCTTCAGCTTTTTCTTTTGCTTTGATAAGCTCATATTTTGCTTTTCTTTTTTCTGTTATATCACGCGTAACTCCGTGTATTCCAATTATTTCACCACTGTCATTAATATATGGAGATACTATAAGTTCACCCCATTTTGTAGTGCCATCTTTACACAAATACTCCATTTCAAGTATTCGTTTATGATCTTTTCGACCTACTGTATTACTATGATACAATTTTACTTCCTCACTAAGTATTTTCAATCCTATACTGGTACTTTCTGGTGTAAAACGCTGCTCTATTGCTTGATCCAAATACTCACTTTCGGTAAAACCAGTAAATTGAAGTATTGAGGGTGAAACAAATATGCTTTTCCCATTAAGATCCATTAACCACACAACATCTGTCATTTTGTTGGCAATACGCATGTATTTTATTTCATTCTCTCTTATTTCATTTTCTTTATTATTACGCTCCGCTATTTCTTTTTTTAACAACCTATTCTTTAAACGTATTGTTATTAGAAACATAGAGGCTACTAAAAATAGTATTACGAGAAACACAGATTTGGCTAATTCTAAAAATATTTTCTTATACCATAATTTAGAGTTAAAATCCATTCCTAATGCTGCAATGGTTTTACCAGTATCCTTATTTTTTATCGGTACATAAACACTAATCCATTTGCCCCATCTATCTGTAACCACTTTCGTAACTACTGGTTTTGACTCATAAAACGCTGCACGACAATCTTCATTTGCTTCAGTAAATTTCTGTCCGGGAGGAGACCAATCATCTGAATAATGTGGTTCTGATTCAACTACAAAAAAAATATCATCTTCGATGCCTGTGTAAATATAGACAAACCTTGACTTATCATTGACTTTGACAAAATCTTCTAAATCTCGTTTTACTTTTTTATATTCTGGCTTTAAAGTATCTTCAATTGAAATATCAAGACTGTCCAACAAATTCGCTTGTATCAACGATGCTGCCGAACTTGCTAAAACCAAAATCTCATTTTCTCGATTATGCTGAATGTATTGCCAAGTTTTATAAATATAAAACACACCAGCTATAGCCAGAACTACGAAGATGAGAAACTCAGATGTCAGTTTTCCATTAATTATTTGTGCTTTTTTGTTCATTAGCAATAAATTGCATATAATTATACAAATATAGTAATTATATTCCACTTAATAGAAGGTTTTTTGATAAAAAAACTTAAATACTATTCTACAAAGCCCTATTAAAAGCAATAAACGCAAATAAGTCTATGAATACGCGACTTTGGTCTAAAATTTAGAAATATTTAAGCATTAAAAATCATATCTTTAATAAAATGCAATAATAATTAGTTTGATTTGCGTAAGGGTTTTGTTAGCGAATTTTTGGTTTTGATGTACTGTGGCTTAAAAAAATATTTAACTTTGAAAAGCACAGAAATTATCACATTTTTTTTTATTTTTGTAATTGTATGGATTACATTGAAAATAAACAATTGAAGCTTGCACAAGATTTTGTATTGCATACAAATCGCAATATCTTTCTTACTGGTAAAGCTGGTACAGGAAAAACGACTTTTCTTCATAATTTAAGACATTCAACTCCTAAACGTATGGTTGTTGTTGCTCCAACAGGCGTAGCGGCAATAAATGCAGGCGGTGTAACAATACATTCGTTTTTTCAATTACCTTTTGCTCCATTTATCCCAGGAACAGAGTTCAAGAAACAAGATTCGGGTTCATCGCAAAATTTTGTTCACAAACTCAATCGTAATAAAATTAAAATTATCAGAAGTCTTGATCTTCTTATTATTGACGAAATTAGTATGGTGCGTGCCGATTTACTTGATGCTATTGATGATGTACTAAGGCGTTATCGTCGCAACGACAAGCCATTTGGGGGTGTGCAAGTTTTGATGATTGGTGATTTGCATCAACTCGCACCTGTAATTAAAGAGAACGAATGGGCGTTGATACGTGATTTTTACAAATCGCCATACTTTTTTAATAGTATAGCTTTACAAAAAACTGATTTTACAACGATTGAACTCAAACATATTTATCGTCAAGAAGATAAGGTTTTTATTAATTTACTTGGCGAAATTCGAGACAATAAACTCTCAGACAAGTCAATAAATATATTAAATACAAGATATATTCCCAATTTTGTACCCGAAAAGGAAGATGGGTATATAACGCTAACCACTCATAACGCGATTGCTGCTGAAATTAATGAAGCAAGAATGAAATCTTTGGCAACAAAAACAAAAAGATTTCATGCTGAAGTAAAAGACGATTTTCCACCATATATGTTTCCTACCGAAGACGAATTACTCTTAAAAGCAGGAGCACAGGTGATGTTTATTAAAAATGACCCATCTGCTGATAAACTATATTATAACGGCAAAATAGGTACAATTACTCGTTTTGATGATGAAATAATTTTTGTTAGTCGCGATGATGATTACGAAGAAATATGCGTCAAACCTGAGAAATGGGAAAATGTTAAATATAAATTTAATGAAAGTACAAAAGAGATAGAAGAGGAGGTAATAGGAAGTTTTGTTCAGTACCCACTAAAACTTGCTTGGGCTATTACAGTTCATAAAAGTCAAGGATTAACTTTCGAAAGGGCTGTTTTGGATGTTAATAGAGCTTTTGCTTTTGGTCAAGTTTATGTTGCTTTAAGCAGATGTAAAACGCTTGAGGGACTAGTCCTAATTTCAAAAATTGCATCACATTCACTTAAATCAGATTCTAATATTAGAGAATTTGATGATGCGTCTCGCCAAAATGAACCTAACAATTATGAGCTTGAAAAATCGAAAGCAATGTATCAAAAACAACTTTTGCGAGAATTATTTGATTTTTCACAAATGAAAAAGATGTTTTTCACTGTCCGAAAACGATATTCGGAAAATAAAACACGATTTGCAAGCTCTTTTGACCAATTATTTGAACAAATGATAAATTTATCAATGAGCGAGATTTTTACCGTGAATGATAAATTTGAACGTCAATTACAGAAATTGCTTATCGCTGATTTTTTACCCGAAAACAATGAACTTTTATTAGACAGAGTAAGAAAGGCTGCTTTATACTATGTTACGAAAATAGAAACAATTTTTGTAAACAATTTTAAAAACATGTATTTCGATGCCGATAATAAAGAAATCAAAAAGGAGATGGCAGATATTATTGAAAAATTTGAGTTTGCAGTAATGTCAAAATTAGCAGGCCTTAATATTGCTGCTGACGATTTTAATCCAACAGAATATGTACGTAAAATTGCCAATGCAGAGATAGATTTTAAACCAAGTTTTAATAAAAGAAAGAATTTTACTGGCGATAGCAAAATATCTAATAAAGACTTATACGCCGAATTAAATGCTTGGCGAAATTCAGTAGCTATAGAATCTGGGGTTCCAATTTATATGGTGCTACAACAAAAATCATTGAAAGAGCTTGTCGAGAAACTTCCATCAGACCTAAAACAACTCGCTAAAATTAAAGGTTTTGGGAAAGTTAAAGTTATGCAATATGGTGAAGATATTCTTGATATTATTGATGAGTATTGCGAAACAAACGAAACTAATCGTGATGAAACTTTTTTTCAAGAACTAAAACCAGAAATAAAAAGCAAAATTGACACTAAAAAAATTAGTCTTGATTTATTTCTTCAAGGTAAAGATATTTCCCAAATAGCAAAGGAGAGGGGCTTTGTCGAATCTACCATATTTGGACATATTGCTCATTATATAGCTTTAGGAGAGCTGGATTATACCGTATTAATCTCAGACGACAAATTTGACGAAATCAAAACATCTATCGAAAGTTCGAAAAGCACTTCAATCAATGAAATTATGGATCAAACTAATAGAAAATTTAGTTATAATGAAATCAGATTAGTTTTATCCTGTCTAAAATCTTTTTAGTAAACCATTCAAAAATCGTTTTTTTTAATAAAGATGTTTTATATTTGCACGATTTTATGTATAAAATATTAAGCATATCGAGAAAAATAATAATTGGTGTATCCGATTGGTTTTACAAACCTTTTAGTAAGTATATATCGTTAGTTACCTTTAGATACGGTTTCACAGGTGGGTTAAACACTACGCTTGATATCTTTTTGTACTTTATTTTTTATAATTTTGTTTTTAAAAAGCAAATGTTAGATCTTGGATTCTATGCTATTACCCCACATATTGCAGCATTTTTAGTGGTGTTCCCAATTACTTTTACAACTGGCTTTATGCTGGCAAAATATGTAACATTTACACAATCCAAATTACGAGGAAAAAAGCAATTGTTTCGTTATGGATTAACTGTTATTGGAGCGATATTTTTAAACTATATTCTGCTTAAATTCTTTGTTGAAGTATGTGATATATGGGCCACTGTCTCAAAAATAATCACTACGGTAATTGTTGTAATATATAGTTATTTCATGCAAATGTATTTTTCCTTTAGAATGAAAAATAAATCAAAAGCATAATTTTTTTTACAAATCGCTTAGTACATGACAAAAATTATTAATCAATTAGAAACTAATTACTTATTAGCAATTCATCATTAATAAGTAATGCCAAAAGCCTTGCGTAAGACTCTGTCATTCAGTTTATTAGGTGTTTTTCTACTTTTGGTTATAAACCCAAAGGAGTAAGGGTGAAATAAAACTTTTGCTCACAAGTTTATACCCTACGGGCAAAGTTTTCTAAGGAGTATGTTTTTTTATTGACATATATGTCCTACGGACAAAAGAAACAGTTTACAAATCTAAAACTTTAGCATATAATTTTTGTTTTGTAGTCCGTAGGACTTCAATGTTAATAAAAAACAACAATTAATTTCCTATTTTGTCCGTAGGACATAAACAAACATTTCTGATTTTTTTTCTACAAATAAACTTAGTACATGACAATTATAAACTAATCACTTATTAACAATTCATCATTAATAAGTAATGCTAAAAGTCTTGCATAAGGCTTTGTCATTAAGCGTGTTAGGTGTTTTTCTAAACCCAAAGGAGTAAGGAAGAAATACAACTTTTGCTCACAAGTATTGGTTTCAAGTAACTCGAAAACCAGATTTTGGCAGTAACGAGAAAAGCAGATTATGAAATATCAAGCAGAAATAGATATTGTTAAATTTTTGTCATGTACTTAGTTAAATTTTACCCGATAGTTTTACTTTAATTGTGAAAAATATCGAATTATGATAAGTGCGAAATTGCAATAATTGTTAGCTAAGGATTTATTTCTCTCATGTGAACCGCTTAATCTTATTCGTAAAGATATCTTTTAATACTTTTTTTAGGGGTTTTTTCAAATTCTTCATCACGAATAATTATTTTGTTAACCTGCATATATACAGGAACATCTTCGTTAACTCGTTTTTTATAATTTGAAAACACTTTTTCGATTTGTTCAGGTTTAAGGTCATGTTTTTTTATACGGTCCTGATCTGGATAGACCAATGCAGTAATTTGACTGTTACGGCTTACTACAACACACTCGCTAACAAGTGGTAAGTTACTAAATTTCGACTCAATTTCTTCAGGATAAATATTTTGTGCAGATGCAGTAAGAATTAAACTTTTGGTGCGTCCTTTAATAAAAAGATAGCCATCTTCATCAAGTATTCCTAAATCGCCTGTATGCAACCATCCATCTTCATCAATGGCTCTTTGGGTTTCTTCTTCGTTTTTATAATATCCCAACATCACATTATCTCCTTTTAACAGAACTTCTCCAACTTTGCCATCTTGTTTTGAATCAATTTTGATTTCAAGAGTATCAACAACTTTACCAGCCGAGTATATTTTTGTAGTTTTATGTCCATCATAAGTGATAAGTGGACCACATTCAGTCATGCCATATCCAACTGAAAAGTTAAATCCTATCTTTCTAAGAAAAGTTTCAACTTCGCGATTCATTTTTGCACCACCAATAACAACCTCTTTAAATTCTCCTCCAAAAGCTTCTTTAAGCGATTTTAGAACTTTGCTGTAAACCAATTCTTTAAGTATTGGTATCTTAAGCATAACTTTCGCTATTGGTTTGTCAATAGAAGGCTTTATTTTATTTTTATAAATTTTCTCAATTACCAACGGAACCGACAAAATCAGTCGTGGTTTAATTTCTCCAAACGCTTTAACAATTATTTGTGGAGAAGGTAATTTTCCAAGAAAAATAATAGTACAACCTTTCGAGAATGGAAATAGAAATTCAAATGCTGCTCCATAGCAATGTGCTAATGGTAAAAATGACACAATTCTATCACCAGATTCAAGTGGCATATTTGCTCGTGCATATCTTACGTTTGCAACAAGTGAGTTGTGATTAAGCATAACTCCTTTAGGTTGGCCAGAAGTTCCAGATGTGTATAAAATAGCAGCCAATTCAGAATTAGGAATATGTTCTAACTTAAATTTTTCTTTAGTTGATGCTGGATAGTTTTTATTAAAAGCAATAAAATCTGCCGTAAAATCATGAGCAACATTAAAATCATCAAGATAATAAACAGTTCTAAGATCATTGAACTCAGTAAAATCCATTTTCTCGCATAAAAATTCTGATATAAATAATAGTTTTGAATCAGAATGGTTTACTAGATTGTAAATATCTTTAGGTTTAAATTCTTGTAATAACGGGACTATTACTGCTCCATAGGAAACGACCGAAATATATAGTGTGCCCCAATTTGCTGAATTTTTACCAATTAAGGAGATTTTATCTCCTTTTTTAATTCCATGTTCTTTAAAGAGATTATGCATTCTTTCAATTTGCCCGGCAAGCTCTCCAAATGTAAGTCCACCATTGTCATAGTCCTGTAAAGAGGTTTTATCCCAATTGTTTAATATAGCTTCCTCAAAGTAAGCAATCAGATTTTCTTTTATCATAATAACTATATTTTAAAACGTAAAATTAGACATAAATTTTGATTTTTCAACATTTGATACAATTTTATTCAAGTCTATTTTAATCTCTTTGTTGATAAATTACTTTTAAAATTTTCTAATATGTATTATGTTTGCATAAAAATTGCAAACTAAAAAATAAATATATTATGGCACAAGTTACTATTCACAGTCATGAGGAGTTTGAAGCATTCCTCGGAAAAGAAATTGGAACATCTGATTATCTGAAAATTACCCAAGAAATGATTAACAAGTTCGCAGATGCTACATTAGATCATCAATGGATACATACAGACATTAAAAGAGCTGAAAAGGAATCTCCATTTAAGTCAACTATTGCTCATGGATACCTTACTGTATCGGTATTACCATATCTTTGGTTCCAAATATTAGAAGTTAAAAACATTAAAATGCTTGTTAATTATGGGATCGAGAAACTAAAATTTAATCAACCAGTATTAGTAAACGACGAAGTTAGAGTTACTACAAAATTAAATAAAATATCTAATTTACGTGGTATTACTAAAGCCGAAATAAATGCACGTCTTGAAATTAAAGGAAATCCAAAACCAGCTTATGATTCAACAATCATTTTCCTTTATCACTTTGAATAATTAAACAAAAACCCATGAGTTTAAAACATTTTATTATTTCAATACTATTACTTTCAGCAAATCTGTCATTATTTGCTCAAAACCGTTATGTTAATTGTCAAGATCCATATCTGCAATTTGTTCACAACACACCCATAAATTGTAAATTTCCGCCAAATACAAAAACAGTAATATTAGAAGAGACTTTTCAAGATACAGAAACAAACTATATTAAAAATCTTGACGAGTTGGGTAGAGTTTATGAGTTTCACACAGAATCTCAAAGTAATAAGGAACACATTACATATACATGCAGTTATGGCATAAACAAAGCTAGTACTGGAACATACGCAGTCTTTTCTTCCATCGACAAAATAGATTTTGTCATAACTCATGAAAATAATGAAATGGGAAACCCTTTTAGTCAAATAAAAAAAGATGGTAAAGGGAAACAGGTCGAAAAAGTGATATGGCAGTATAACGATGAAGAAAAAATCATAAATTCAAAAATCGTCAAAGGAGATAAAGAAGAATTAGTAAACGAATGGAAGTATTCTTATGATAATGAAGGAAATCTTGACAGAATAATTCTTATTGATTCTAAAGGACGAACAGAGTACGAATGGATTTATAATTGCAAGGAAGAGCAAAATTCAATGCCCAAAACAAAAGCTACAACCCAAATTTGTTCGTGGAATGAGGAAGA
>JAQVPT010000276.1 GCA_028701945.1 Bacteroidales bacterium | reverse complement strand
GATCTCGAAGCGGTAGATCTTACCATTGCGTCCTTGTTGCCACATCTCAACGAAAATGACATTATTGACGGAGGAAATAGCAATTATGAAGATTCTGAACGCCGTATGGCAGAATTGTCCGCAAAAAATATTCTTTTTGTAGGCAGTGGAATTTCTGGTGGCGAATTAGGTGCACTTCATGGTCCGTCGATGATGCCAGGTGGAGCAGAAAAAGCTTGGTCGCAGATAAAACCAATTTTTGAAGCCATCACTGCCAAAGTTGGTACACAACAAGACCCCTGTGTTACGTGGGTCGGAAATGGTGGTGCTGGACATTTTGTAAAAATGGTACACAATGGCATCGAATATGGTGATATGCAAGTAATTTGTGAAGGTTACGATATCGCAAAGCGACTACTACATTTGGATAATGGCACCATTGCAAATGCGTTTGCCGATTGGAATAACAAAAGGCTGCAAAGCTATCTAATGGAAATTTCCTCAGAAATTCTCACTTATAAAGAAAATGGAGTATCTGTGGTTGACTTGATTTTAGATACGGCTGGTCAAAAAGGAACTGGCAAATGGACTGCTATCACAGCTTTAAACGAAGGCATTCCATTAAATCTGATAACTGAATCTGTTTTTTCTCGCTTTATATCAGCTCAAAAAGACTTGAGATTAGAACTTAATCAGTACTACCCGCAGCCTAAACTTGATAATTCTATTGGCATAAAACCTGACGATATTGAAGGTGCTATGTACGCTTCCAAACTGATATCTTACGCACAAGGATTTGAATTGATGGCCACAAAATCAAACGAGAAAAAATGGGGAATTAATTTGGCGGCTATTGCAAAAATTTGGCGAGGTGGATGCATTATTCGGTCTAAATTTTTAGATGATATCGCTTATGCCTACGAAAAAGAGCAGATCGAAACTTTATTGGCGTCTGATTTTTACAAACAAAATTTACCCAACGCAATTATTTCTTTGCGAAAAATAGTGGCTTCAGCTTCACTTAATGGGATTCCTGTGGCGAGTATGAGTGCTGCTTTGGCCTATTACGATGCCATGCGAACAGATAATCTTCCAGCTAATTTGCTTCAAGCACAACGCGATTACTTTGGAGCACACACCTACGAACGTATCGATAAACCACGTGGAGAATTTTTCCATACCAACTGGACTGGCGAAGGTGGAGATACGATTTCAACAACTTATAACAACTAAAAAAAGAGTAATTTTAAAGGAATTAAAAAAATAAAACGAGTCTTTTCTTAAGATTTAATAACTTTTAATTTTATCATTTTTTACTGATTTCTAAAACCGTTTTTGTTTGATCCGTAATTTTAAATCGGTTATCTATACGCAACGATGAAACCCAGCAAATATCGTCACCAGAGATAAAAACCAAAACTTGATCTTTTTCAAAACTTGATAATTTTAAATCTGTAAAAAAGTCGCTTAGTTTTTTAAAATTGTTCATCCCGAAAGGCTTAAAGCGATCTCCATCATTCCAATTTCGAATTGTAAGTGGGAATTTCAGTTTATCTAAGTCAAGACCAGCAACATGAGTATCTTTATTGATTTTATAATTATTATTACAATCTATTATTGCGGCTTTGTAATTTAATTGTTCCATTAACGAAAGAGCATCTATATCAGGGATTGAAACAGAAACTTCGTTAGAATCATATTTTTTATTTACGATAATATTATCACGGTTTTTCAAAATTCTGATATTCAAAAACTCGCAATATTTTCCTGTTTGAGCATCAATAAGCGAAATAGCTTCAGCAGCTAAGTTTTTAGGAATGTCTAATTTTAATAATATCTCGAAAAGTAATGTTTCTTTTGCTGCGTATTTTTCTAATACATTAAGTTCAATAACTCCGTTTTGCCCTTTAAAGAAAACACTTTTATTATAAACATAGTTGACAAAATCTTTCATAATAAGCTCTGTATCAGACAAATAGTTTACCGACCTAAGTATATTTTCTTTAGCTGCGGTATTTATCTCTTCTAACAAAGGTATTACTTTATGCCTCAACTTATTACGTGAATATTTAGTTTGATTATTTGTGATATCTGTACAATATTCAATGTAGTTTTCGTTAGCATACTCTTCTATCTTTTCGCGAGACACACTAAGAATTGGACGCAACAGTTTATTTTTAACAAAGTCCATTCCAGTAAGTCCTCTTATACCAGTTCCGCGAATAAGATTTGTTAAAACTGTTTCGACCTGATCGTCAGAATTATGAGCTAAAGCAATATATTGGCAATTGTTTTTTTCGGCAGCATTATGAAAAAACTCGTATCGTAAGTCCCGTGCAGCCATTTGAATAGAAACTCCGTTTGCTTTAGCATAAGATTTTGTGTCAAACTCCTGCGAAATAAATTTATATTCAAATTTTGCCGCTAATTCTTTTACAAATTTTTGGTCTCTATTTGAATCTTCTCCTCGTAAATGAAAATTACAATGAGCCACGACACAGTATAAATCAAGTTCATGTAATACATGCAACATTACGGTAGAATCAATACCTCCGCTTATGGCACAAAGAATTTTAGTTTTTCTGCTAATTCCTGCTGATTGTAATATTCGATAAACTTCTTTAATCATTTTTTTACAAAAGGTGATTTTACAAATTTAGATAAAAAATCGGAATAATCTTTTCTTGAGATAAATTCGCCTCCCAAACTTTCAAGATGTTGCGTATGAAACTGACAATCAATGACTTTAATATCATTATCTAAACAAAATTCTACCAAGCCCATAAAAGCGACTTTGGAAGCATCAGATTTGTGAGAAAACATAGATTCACCAATAAATATTTTACCGAGAAGAACCCCGTATAATCCACCAACTAGGATATTATCGTTATATGTCTCAAACGAGTAAGCATAACCATATTCAAACAAAATACTGTAAGCATTCGTAATCTCGTCAGTAATCCAAGTGCCTTCTTGGTTGGGGCGTTTAGTTAAAGCACAAGCCGAAATAACTGATAAAAAATCATTATTTATTTTTAATTGATATTTTTTTGCAGAACGTCTCGTTGATTTTGAAATTTTAGCTTTATGCGGAAAAATCACATACCGTGGATCGGGTGTCCACCATAAAATATAATCACCATCATCGAACCAAGGGAAAATGCCTAAACTTAATGCGAGTAAAACTCTTTCAGGTGAAAGATCTCCCCCAACAGCAAGTAAGCCATCTTTTTCCGCTTCATCTATTGGCGGAAAAATAAGTTCGGGAATTAATTGGTATATCGACATTCGATAAAAATAAAGAAATAATTAAGAATTAAAGTATAAATATAAAAATCTTTTCCTAATACGACCGAAGACTTCAGCCCCTCTCCAGGGCAAACGCATCTTGATATTGAAATCTAATAAATTTGAAGAAAAATTAGATTACACATATAGTTTTAATCTGTTTACAAATTTCACAGCACGATGTCTGAGCGAAAGTAGTACGAAATATAATTTTCTCGGAACTAGTCGTTTTTTTAATAAAATAATTTTAGATGCATTCGCCCTTAGCCCCTCTCAGGGCAAACACATACTTTTTTTATCACAATAATTTCAAATGTTCTTCATTACTTTTGAGTCTGAAAGACTCATTTATTTTAACCTTTGACTGAACGTAGTGGAAGTCAAGGGTTAAAATATGCTGATGAATCTTTTTTGGCATGATTTTTTGGTGCATAGCAATCCAAAAAGCATGACAAAAAAAAGTATGCGTTTGCCTTATGAGCCACTCTTTAACCCTGAGGAGAGTTGATTAAGAATATCTAATTATCTCTTTTTTCGAAATCCTCAGTTTTTTTTATTTTAACACGGCGTATTATAAAATACACAAGTAATGCCACACTTGCTACAAACAAAAGTGCATACAAACCTATTAAAAGTATTGGTAGCCAGTCCATATTAAGCAAATTTTACTGCTGTTCCATAAGCCATAAGCTCTGAAGCTCCCTGCATTATCATAGAAGTTGTTATGCGAACACATACAATTGCATCAGCTCCTAATCCCTCTGCTTCTTGAATCATCCTTTGCAACGCCTGTTCACGAGACTGAGCTTGTAATTTTGTATATTCTTCAATTTCGCCGCCTACAATATTTTTAAATCCAGCAAAAATATCTTGCCCAATATTTTTGGCTCTTACAGTGCTACCGCGTACCAATCCTAAAATTTCGACAATTTCTTTGTTAGGTACTTTTTCTGTTGTTGTAATTATCATAATCTTACTATTTGTTTAATAAAGTATAACATAATTCGTAAACTTATGTTTATTTGTTTAATACCCATAGCATTTTAGTGATAATTTTCATAATCACAACATTTTACACAAGCATCAGTTATATTATTTAATTACGCACAATTTTTGTAGTTTTGTAATAATTAAATTAAATATTAATGAAACGTATATTACTAATTATATTTGCACTTATAATTTTAATTCCTGCAAAATCTGCGTGGATCTTAATTCCAATGGATGGTACTCAAACCAATCATCTAAAGGCTTATGGGATAACATATTGGACTTTGGAAAACCAAGTTGAGGCATGGTGGCTCCTAAACTATCGTGGTGGTAGTTTTATGACATTTTTTGCGAAAGAAATCGAACGTGAATGTATTTTACGTGGTGTTAGCTACGAAATTATTGCTGATGGACAAAAAAATGCAATTTTCAATGAAATATCCT
>JAQVPT010000028.1 GCA_028701945.1 Bacteroidales bacterium | reverse complement strand
TAAACCAGTTGGTTGGCAATAACTTTAGTCCAGATGGGAGCATGTTGAAAGTTCGTAGTATTAAAGATGAATATCCAGGTATTTTTAATTGGCTTTCGTTGTTGGATGTTAATGTTTGGATAATTCTATTTTTGATGTTAGCAGTTGCCGGATTTAATATGGTATCAGGATTATTAGTTATAATTCTGGAGCGTGTAAATATGATTGGCGTAATGAAAAGCATGGGGGCTCGTAATATCCAAATTGAGAAAATTTTCATTTATTTTGCTGGATTTTTGATTAGTCGTGGATTGTTGCTTGGAAATATTATTGGAATTGGCTTATGTCTTATTCAGATGTTTACGGGCGTTATTACTTTGGACCCAGAGTCGTATTATGTTTCACAAGTACCCATAAATCTTAATATCTGGCATCTTATTATTTTAAATGTTGGGACAATGTTAACCACTATTATAATAATGGTTTTTCCGTCTAAAATAATATCAAGAATTAATCCAGTGGATTCGATGAGGTTTAATTAAATTTTGTGACGGGATTCAAATATATGTTATACGTTAGTGTTTATTAATAATTTTTTTATGTGGATATGATATGATTTCATATGAAAAGAAGCAAATTACAATTTAAGGAAGGATTATTTCAGGGCAAACGCATACTTTTCTTTTGTCATGGTTTTTGGTTTGCTAAAGCACCAAAAACACACGCCAAAAGAGATTGTTCTGCAGTTTTTAACCCTTGACTTCCACTACGTTCAGTCAAAGGTTAAAATAAATGAGTCTTTTCAGACTCAAAAGTAATGAAAAACATTTGAAATTATTGTAATAAAAAAAGTATGCGTTTGCCCTGAGGATTATTTAATAAAGAAATTATTAATATCTTTACAATTAAAACTAAAGCTAAAAAAACTGTAAAAAGGGCTTTGCTTAAATTTGATAAAACAACAAAGTTTTAACATTAGCAGGAGGCGTAAGTCCTTTATTTTAAAATTAGTTTATTATGGGAAAACATTTAAAATTGATTTCAAAAGAATATTTACAAGAGTATTCAAAAAAAGTAAAAGTTGATTGGTTTGAAGTCTTTAATAAATTAAAAGCGAAAACACAATTCTCACTTGAAGATTTTGAATACTATATAATTTCTTCATCTTTATACTCATCTAAAATCGAGGGAAACACTCTTGATGCCAATAGCTTTTTTAGAAATCGTGGCAAAAAAACTTCTCCAAAAAAGAAAGAGGTTCAAGAGATAGAAACACTCATGGGCGCACATAAATTTGCTTCTGAAAACAAATTGAATAGAACTAATTTTTTAAAATCTCATGCTTTCCTTTCTAAAACATTATTGCCTGTAAAAGAAAGAGGCGTTTTAAGGAAAGAACAAGTTGGAGTTAGAGATTCTAAAACATTAAAACCTGTTTATTTAGCAGTAGAACCTCAATTTCTTAAAGAAGAATTTGATAAACTATTTGATGATATTGATATATTATTAAAAAGAGAATTGAGCCATAAAGAAACCTTTTATTGTGCTTCTATGATTCACTTATGGCTTGCTAAAATTCATCCTTTTAGTGATGGGAATGGGCGTTCGGCAAGGTTATTAGAAAAATGGTTTTTAGTTTCAAAATTGGGATTATCCGCATGGTCTATTGATTCCGAAAAATATTACTGGGACAATAGACCTGATTATTACCAAAATATCGCACTTGGTTATAATTATTATGTGCTTTATTGGAACAGATGTATTCCTTTTTTATTAATGTTACCCAATGCGATGTTGTTGTCTTAATAATTTTTTATACTTATGATATATGTTCAACTAGCAGTAGCACCGGTTGTAGTTATTTTAGCCTATATTTATTATCGTGATAAATACAATAGAGAACCATTTTGGTTGCTCTTCTTATTGTTTGTTTCTGGTATGTTTTCTGTGTTACCAGTTTTAGGAACAGGATATATTTCTGATTATTTTGTCGAACAATTTGAGGGACTTTATCAGGTCGCATATACCGCTTTTGTGCAGGCAGCTTTTATTGAGGAGTTTTGGAAACTTTTATTTACATTTCTTATTGTTTGGTGGGCAAAGTCTTTTGATGAACGCTTCGATGGAATTGTCTATGCTGTAACTGTCTCTATGGGTTTTGCGGTTGTCGAAAATATTTTATATGTAACTGGTTACGGATTTTCAACAGGACTTCTCAGAATGGTTACTGCTGTTCCAGCTCATGCGATATTTGGTATTAGTATGGGATATTATCTTGGACGTGCAAAATTTGATAGCCCAAAAGCAATTTATTTAATCCTTGCATTTGTTGTCCCTTGGCTAATGCACGGAATTTACGACTTTCTTATTATGGCTGGAGTAACGTGGATGGTTCTTGCGTTTTTTTGCTTTCTAATCCTGATGTATATTTATGCTTTTATTAGATTAAAAAGACTGTCAAAATATAAAATAAAACCGCAAGAAGTTAGTGTTGCACAAAATACTACCACTGAAACATATTTGGAATATAATATAAATACGAATGCTCCTGACAGAGGTTTTGAGACAAATGCAAGTCCACAAAATAATTCTTTTGAAAATGTTGGTGGAAATCAGTATCAAAATCCTGTGCAGGAACCACAAAATCAATCACAGTCTGGGCAATATGTTCAATCGTTACCTAATTTTAATCAGATGCAAAATAATTCTACAAATCAGTATCAAGCACAAGATAGAGGTTTTGAAAACACTCAATCAGTTGCATATCAGCCAGTAAAAAACAATCTTGAAACACTTGCAGTTTTGCACTATGTTATGGGAGGATTAAAAATGTTGTCGTCTTTATTTGTTTTAATTTATGTGTTGATGGGCGCAGGAATGCTTACTGGCGGAATATATGATGGTGATACGGAATTGCAAATTCTTGGAGGAGTGTTTCTGTTTTTTGGCTTGTTGGGTTTCGTTATCGTTATCGCATTTGGAATAATGAGTATTCTAACAGGTAGGTTTCTTACTCAGAAAAAACATCGCATGTTTTGCTTAATTATATCTGCATTAGAATGTTTTAATGCTCCGCTAGGAACACTTTTAGGAGTATTTACAATTGTCGAAATAGAAAAACCAGAAATAAAAAAATTGTTTGGGGACTAATTGTGTTGGTAATATTGAATATATTTAAAATCGGATTATATTATTTGATTTTTCTTTGAATTTAAATTTGCAATTATTACTTTTATACTGAAAATATGTGCGAAATATTCAAACGCTGTATATTTTATGGAAATATTGTATTTTTTGGCATATAGATAGACTATTTATTCTAAATACTTATAAAACCTAGTAATTATGGAAATAAATACAAAAATAAGAGAGCAGATTTTTGAGATAATAAATAATCAAATTAAGGATAATAATCCGCCCGAGACTAAAGCAACATTTATTAGATTGCAAAAACAAGGATTTGATGAACTTCAAATCAGACAAATGATTGGGCAGTGTCTCGCAGTTGAATTATTTGATGCTATGAAATTTGGAAAACCTTATGATAATGAACGATACATCAAGAATTTATTAGCTTTACCCAAAGAACCTTTTGATTAGATGAAATGAAAAAAACTCATAGAAGAGAATACAGACTTCGCTCAGCTAAGAGTTGGATAAAAACATATTCAGGGAACAACCTTGTTAAAGGATATTCAACAAAATATTCTGTTGACAAATTATGTTCTGTTAGGGAGTTGCGAATGCTTGGTGTCGAAATTTCAGAGGAATACGAAAGGAAATTAATAGATTCAATGGGAGCACTTATGCAGCAAAGATTTTTATTCAAGAAAAAAAGAGAGGCAGAACTAAGTGCCTTAAGCGAATTTGAAAGTGATGAAAATTTTGCGATGATTATTGGATATACAAGTGGTGGATTTCCATTTGGAGTGGCTCACGAAGAAATGGAAGAAATAATTGGTAAAAACGAAATTTAACACTGATGCCTGCAGGGTCAGCACATACAACTTGGTTTCCAGATTTAAAATATATTCTTAAAGACAGATGGAATGCAAAAATGTCAATCGAACAGCATTTTGACATAGTGAATGAGTTGAACAATAAATTAAAACAAATCCGCACAGATTTGAATATTCAGCCGCCAATGATGTGGTGTCCGAATTGTCAAAAACGTTGTCGCTCAAGATTTACTAATATCTCAATCACAGCTATGTATTATGCACTTAAAAAGTTTTAAGTGTGTGGAAACGATGAATTTAATAAGTTAGTTAGGCAATGAAAAAAATATTCGAAATCAGAAAATATAGATCCCTACGGGAAAATAAAAACTGATGATTAGAATAAAGCAGTACGGCACAACAAGTAGGGTTTTAAGCGGTGAGGAGCACTAAGAGTGAAGCTTTTGTTTTGGCTGGCTCATTGCGTAGGTTGAAATAAATCTTGATAAATTTCATGTGTATTTGCAATAAATCGTACCATTGATAAATCAAGCTTAAAGCCATGTGTAAAACTTGCGCAAATATTCCAAAAACTTGTCTCTTCTGTTTTTTTAAGATTAAACAGATGAAAACAAATACGTGCATTTCAAAGAAAAACAGCCAGAATAATAGATAATATAAATCTTTATTTAATTTTATTTTAGAATGAAATTAGTAAATTCTTTTTATATTGTAACACTAAGCAATCAGAAAGATACAGCATTAAATTTACAGAAAATAAAATAACTAAATTATGGCAGTCCTAATATATATTTTCTAAATTTGCAATTAAAGACTTTAAGGTTGATATATGAATAATAAAATAAAAATATTATTGATTCCGTTCATCATAATTTTTGGAACTATTGCAGCTCAAGAAGAACAGTCAGGGGAAAAATTAAAATCGTATCAAAAGCTTGAAGTTGGCTATATGTTTGGTGGTCAAGCTTATAATGATAACTTTAGTTATAATCCTGGATTTCAGGGACATGGGGTTTTTGGTTTTCACATTACCAAGAGATTTAATGTCGGATTTGGCATAGGTTATTATCAACTTACTAAGGAAAGGTTTTTGCCTGTTTTTGCTGAAGTTAATGGTTATACCAAAGGGAATGATAAAATTTCTAATCTTATTACAATGCAATTAGGATATGCTCCAGGTTGGTACAATGAACCGATAGGCTATAGCGATTACAACTATAGTGGAGGAATAATGTTTGATGCCGGTTTTGCCTTGCAAATCAAAATTAACAATACCGTATCTGCTTATTTTAAATTATCGTATCGACATCAGTTTGCACACATATCGTACGAATTATTTAGAGGTACAACTCATTCAGAATCATTAAATTACGACTTGTTAAATATTGCTTTTGGAATTAAATATTCAAAATAATTTGAGTCCCTATTTTTATGACAAAAACATTACAAAATAAAATTTGCTTACTGGTACTAATACTTATATCGACAGGGGCTGAATTATTATCACAAGACATTGTAATAAACGAAGTTGTGTATTCTAACAAAACTTGTTTACAAGATTTACATGGCGACACTCCCGATTGGATTGAGTTATATAATACTTCAAATATTAGTATAAATTTGGAATCGTATGTGCTTTCAGATGGCTCGGATTCTGATGATTACTGGTATTGTCCTGCATACGTATTAGCACCTGGTAAATATAAAATAATTTTTGCCTCAGGTAAAGATATTAGAGGAGGCGACGAATGGCATACCAATTTTAAATTAGGCTTAATGAAAGAACAAGTTTTTTTAATAAATCCACAATTAGCCGTAATTGATTTTATTTCCATAAGATGTGTTCCTACAGATAATAGTTTGTCTTGCAAACCTGATGGCAACACTTTAAACCGAAAATTATGTATTCCAACTCCCAATATGAGTAATAATGATGCCAAAGAAGTTGAGATTAACTTTTTGCCTGATACTCTTACTGCAAGCCATGCCAGTGGTTTTTATAATGGAACTATTGGCGTTGAATTAAAAAACACACAAGCTACAAATCAAATTTACTATACCTTAAATGCAAATGACCCTGATTATAATGACAATGTTTTTACCGAAACACTTATTTTAGACGATAGAACTCAATATAAAAACAGATTTGCAAATAAAACAGAAATAAATTTTAAAGTAAGTGATGATATTTTTAAAGCACAAATATTACGAGCACAAGTTTTTAGTGAAGGCTGTCCAGCAAGTAATTCTATAAATCACACTTATTTTATTAGCAATACGGCAACAAACCCTTATGATGTTTCTGTGGTTTCAATTATTACTGACAAAGACAATCTTTTTGATGATGATGAAGGCATATATATTAGGGAATAATAATAATTATTGGCAAAGAGGCAAAGCTTGGGAGCGAGATGTTTTTGTCGAGATTTTTGATAAATCTGGGGATAAAATTATTGACCAAATGGCTGGAATGCGAATCCATGGAGGTGGGAATCGCCAATCTGATCAAAAATCACTACGATTATATTCCAGAAATAAATTTGGTAACGGATGGTTTAAATATCCTTTATTTGAAGATAAACCCGATATTGACAGCTGTAAACGTCTTTTGCTAAGGAATGTAAAAGATTGGAACGGCACAATGATAATAGATGAATTATGTCAAAACATTGTGAAACCTATGAATATTGACTATTCGGCTTTTATTACTTCACTGGTTTTTATTAATGGAGAATACTGGGGAATATATAGTTTACGCGAACGCCAGGATGAGTATTATGTCGCAAATAATTATTTAATTGAAACACCAGAAATAACAATTATCGAGTCAACACCTCAACAAATAATTGCAAAAGAAGGCTCAATCAATGATTATAACGAACTTATCACAAGTTTAGAAACTGCAGACAAAGATTCCGATGATTTTTATTCAAATATGGATAAACTAATTGATTTAGATGCTTTGATTGATTATTACTGTGCCGAAATTTATTTAGCAAATATTGACTTCCCTTTTCGTAATATGAGTTTGTGGAAAACAGATAACGACACCGCCAGATGGAGATATTTCTTTTATGATTGTGATGCCTGCATGAATAGGTTTAACTACAATCATTTTAGAGAATATGGTAATAGTTTTGATGATTTTCAAAAATTTGATGATAAGTACAAAACTATTTTGATCTTACTACTTCAGAATAAAAAATTTCAACAAAAATTTCAATCAAAGATGTTTTATCACTTAAATTATACTTTTAACCCCGAACGTGTGATTTCCGAAATTGAAAAATTAGAGAAAACATATAACCCATTAGTAAACGAACATATTTATCGTTGGCATATTCCAAGTGATTATGTAAAATGGAAACAAGATATTGACAGACTAAAACTATTTGCAATGAATCGACCTATTGTCGTAAAAAAATTCATAACAGAATATTTTGGCGTTCCCTTTGATATTTTTCCAAACCCAGCAACCAAAAGTTTTAATATCAGCTTTCATAACGAACCAGACATTATTAAAGTAGATATTAAAGATTTATTCGGCAGAATTGTTTATCAAAATAACTATAATTACCCTAGCAGTATAATTACAATAAATTCCGACTTGCCACAAGGTTTATATTTGGTAAATATTACTATTAATAATATAGTGTTCACAAAGAAATTGATTATGCTATAACAATGAGATATATAATAATTCATATATTAATATTAGTCGTTTTTTTTCAAAACAGCTATTCGCAAGAAGTAAGATTAGAAGCTGGAATAGATTACACAATAAAAAGAATCAATATTGAATTAGCAACAGAATTACGTAAACCCTCAATAATTAATAACGACTATTTAGGCTTAATACAAACCGAAATTGGATATGAAATCTCAAAACGTTTTGATTTTGAAGTTGGGTACAGATTTAAAACAAATATTGAAGAGTTTTATCCCGAAAGTCATGTTGAATACAACAATAAACATCGTTTAACATTTGAAATGGCTTATAATCTTAAAAGGTTTGAGAACGATGTCAAACTTAAGGATGCAATTAGGTATCAAACTAATTTTTCGGAAAGCGGAAAAATAAAAAACTATTTAAGAAATTCATTCGAATTAAACTACAAACTCACAAATAATTTTAAACCTTATATTGCTAATATTCTTTATTACAATATTGATGAAAATCGTTTTTCAGAATTTAGAATAAAACTTGGTAGCGAATTTGAATTTGGTAAAAATAGTCTGGATTTATTTTATATTATCGAGATAGATATTGCCAGAATTGAACGAACACGATATATTGTAGGTATTGCTTATGGTTTTTCGTTATAACACTCAAAGTGAAAAGAAGAAAACAAATAACAAATATCATTACAGATTTTCTAAACAAAAAGGTAACTTGGAGTTCTATCCTTATTCTGTTAGGACTAATAATACTTTTTAGCCTTTTATTATTTCCATTGTTTCATACAACAAATCCTAATAATTCCATTTTAGACTCTCAATTTTCTTATTCATCCGAAAAAGCTTATGAGATATTCGAGCAATATAATGATGAAGAACTAAAAGGCTATATTATTGGAGAACTTACAGTGGACTTAGTTTATCCTATTGTTTATACATTATTATTTATCTTTTTAATTTTTAAATTATCTAAAACCGTTTCACTTTCGTTATTTCCTATATTAATAATGTTTTCAGATTACTTTGAGAATATTGGTATCATAACAATTATCAATTATTACCCACAAAAAATACCAAACATTGTTGCATTAACAAGTTTATTTACGTCAATAAAATGGACTTTAGTTGCAATTTCTATTTTGATGATTTTAGTATTATTGTTAATGAAATTGTTTAAACAAAATAAAAAACATTAGCTTAGGGATTGTCAAACAATAAATCAGTCATTTTGACTTACTCTTTTGCTGTTTTTTATTGTTGCAAAATTTGCAAAGAGACGCAAGCTATTAGCTTAATTTTGCGTCTCGAAAAACAACAAAATATTTTCGTCAATTCTACATGATTTATTATTTGACAAACCCTTATTGTCAGGTCAAACGCACACTTTTCTTTTGTCATACTTTTTGGATTGCTATGCACCAAAAAATTATGCCAAAAGAGAGTTATCAGCATATTTTAACCCTTGACTTTCACTCCGTTCAGTCAAAGGTTAAAATAAATGAGTCTTTCAGACTCAAAAGTAATGAAAACATTGGAAATTATTCTGATAAAAAAAGTATGCGTTTGCCCTGAGCTTATTGTTTGAGACAAAACATCTAATATCCAGCGGTATTTTTATTTTGTTACAAAAATATAATTCAGTTTTGTTTGTGAAAAAAACATCAAAAACACACATTAAACATCCATACTTTTTACTAATTTTGAGTAATTTAAGTGTATTTGCATCGGTGGTAATATTCAGAGAAAAAAATCAAATAGAATTAACATGAAGAAAATAGTAACAACCTTAGTAATCTCAATTGTATTCTATTCTGCTGTATTCACTCAAATAATGCCAAACGACAGCATAAAACCTTATGTTGATTTCCTAAATAATACAACTCTCCTATCACCTAAAGATTACGTGCTAAAATCTTTTGAAGATAAAGATATTATTGTTTTATGCGAACGAGATCATCGTGAGTTTAAACAATACGAAATGATTGTTGATATTATTAAAGACAAACGATTTTTAGGAAATGTTTATACGGAAGTTGGCGTTTTTAATGCTGGGAAACAAATCAATGATTTTTTACTGAAAGAAAATCTAACAGATAGTGAAATTAAAGAAAATTTGTTGGCAATTTTCAGAAATCTTGATATGTTTTCTTTATGGCCAAATTATAACTATTACTATTTGCTTGAAAGCATTTATCAAATAAATCAGCAAAGACAACTGAAAGAAAAAATTCACCTATTTCCCTTAGATGTAATGTTCTCGTGGGATTCTATTAAATGTAATGAGCAATACAATATGTTTCTTGATATGATGGAGCCACAGAACAATTTTGCCCCCGTAATAGATAGAAATGCTATTATGGCACAACATTTCATTAAAAAATACGGCCAAGAAAAATATTATAACCCAAATAAGAAAAAAGCACTTGTAATTATGAATACTTACCATGCTTATACTCGAATACCTAAGTATATTCCTCTTCCAACAGAGCCAAATACTTACAGCACAGGGGAATATATTTATAAAACATTTCCCAATTCAACAAAAGGAATAATGATAAACTATTACCCTACATCAGACAACCCAAAACTAATTGCAGATGGAAAGTGGGATGCTGCCTTTCGATTTATTGGGAATAAAAATGTTGGATTTGATTTGATGAACACTCCTTTTGGCGACACAAAATTTAATATGTATAATTTTGGTGGAAATGCCTATGAGACAGTTAATTTTGAATTTATATTCGATGGTTTAGTTTATTATGAACCGATAGAGAATTTTGAATTAATTGTAGGTATTCCAGGAATATTCGACGACAAAGAATTTGTAAAAGAGTTTTACCGCAGAACATCAATGGAAGAAGGGATTACTATTGAAGAGACAATGTTGTCAACAGAGACAAATGAATATATTATGGAATTAAATGTGAAATACGTCTATAAAATTAACAACATTGAAATATTTAACACCATGATAAACAAGTGGTTGATAAAGTAATACAAATGCAAGAAAAAAGACATCCAATTAAAAAAACCTCAGTGAAACATCAACCAAAAGGACTTTCGATTCTATTTCAGGATCATGATATTATTGTTATAGACAAAACATCTGGTTTATTGACCGTTGGAACTGATCGATAGAAGCATCGAAACGCTCATTTCATTTTGAATAATTATGTAAAAAAAGGAAATGAACGCTCAAAAAATCGAGTATTTATTGTACACCGACTCGATAGAGATACTTCAGGGATTTTAATTTTTGCAAAAAATGAAAACACAAAACGTTATTTACAGGACAATTGGAAAGAATTCAGTAAAAAACATCTTGCAGTAGTGCATGGTAAACTTAAAGAAAAAAACATGAAATCTGGAAGTTTTTGTCGTTTGCGTTTATGAGTTTTTGAAACAAAAAAGGGTTTTAATATATTAAACATTGCATTGAATGATTGATTCAACTTTAGAATTAAATTCGTAATTACTACTTTTACAAGAATTATAAAACTATTTACTATAATTCTAAAATAATGCAAAAACATATCACAAATATGTATGAATATTCATATTTTAAAGTAATTTTGAGAAAAATTGTATGATTTAAGTGTGGATGTAAGATAGTTAGCGGTCATTGTAGGAAGACACAGTAATCAATTTGTCGTCGGGCAGCAAAAGTTGAAAATCATATGCAGACTGACAATCGTTCAACATAACGAGACGCTTGTTCCGTAGACAAAAAAAGTGGAGACCAGCTACCACTTATCAAACGGAGCTACTTTGAAAAGACATATCAGAACAATAAAAAATATCAAAATGAAAAAACTTATTTTATCTATTATTCTTATTCCCCTTCTTCTCGAATTAAATTCTTGTGCAATTTCAGAGACACAATCTGAACCCAAACACTATAATATTATTATGTTAAATAACCGAAACGACACTGTAAAATTATTTATACATAAAGGCGCAGGAAAGTATGAGCAAATATTACCTGTTGAAAATATATTTTCTGTAGATATTGAACCAATGCAAGGCGGATATTCTAATTTCTTAGGGTTAAAATTTAATAATCATATTCCTGAAGACTACAAAGTATTAAAAATAGAAAAGAAAATGAAAACTATTAAAGAGTTTTCTATTAATGAAATAGAACAGTTTAAGAAAGATGTAAAAGGAAATTATTTAATGCCTTTATAAAAAAGAAGCCATTAAAGAGAAGAAATACTTAACGACTACAAACGAAAATACAATCATCGCAACATAAAAATTAAGGATCGCCGACAAATATTTTTTTGACTGGATAATAAATTGTCTCGGCAGAAAAACAACGAACCGCTAACAGCACCTATGTGTAATATGAAAATTCACCTGTAACCGTTCGTGCAAAACGCTTCCGAACACCCCCATCAGCCAGCTGGCTGATGGCTTCGTGGGAACTTTGAAAAAATAATTTCTATTCCTATTCCACACTCCACATAGCCGCAACCGTTACCGCAAATTGGCAGACCGAAATAGAGTAATATTTTGTGGGGAATTTTTAAACAGAAACATAACCTGAAAACGCTGTTTACGCAGAACATAAAAAATATCTGGAAAACTAATCGCAGAATTCTTTTTTGCACACCCGTATTCTTCTTGGGAAAGAGAATTAAGTGAGTGTACCAATAAGCTAGTAAGATAATATATTCCCAAGAAGTCAATCTTTAATCAAAAAAACGCCAATGAAATCAGGCAGATACAGTACAAAATAAATCGAAGACCAAGAAAGAATTTAAATTATGATAACCCTAAGAATATATTTCATAAATCTGCAAATAAAAAAGTTGCATTTGCTAGTTGAATGTAAGATTAAAAAAATCAAAACCTTTTTCAAAAGATAAACTAAACTAAAGAATATTTTTGTTATTTTTGAAAAGTTTTGCATGAATGTCAAAGAATAATGAAGAAAATTCTCATAGATCTCAATAAATTGTCAAATCTTAACTGTGGATTGGGGCAGGTTGCTTTAAACTTTGGCAAGACGCTAAGTGAAGTAGAAACAAATCTTGAGTTAAATTATCTGCTGCCGAACGAATATGTCGGGTTCTTTGGTGATAAAATTAATTATTACACATCAAAAACTATCGCAGCAGCAAGAAACAAGTTTGACCTTTGGCATTGTATTCATCAGGAACCAGTAATATTACCTGACGATGATACAAAACTTCTTATTACAATACACGATTTGAATTTTCTTGGTGAAAAAAATGACAGAAAAGCTGCAAATAGATTAAAAAAGCTCCAAAACCTTGTTAATAGAGCTGACAAATTGGCTTTTATCTCAGAATTTTCAAAAAAAGTTGCATTAGATAACTTAAAGTATCATAGAGATAAAACAAGTGTAATTTTTAATGGCGTAAACACATCATCATCAGAACAAAAGCCTGAAATATATTCAGAAAAATTCTTTTTTACTATTGGAGTATTTAAGCCAAAGAAAAATTTTCATGTTCTTATTCCAGTGATGAAACACTTTCCTGATTATAAATTGATAATTGCAGGAGATGCAAAAGGATCATACTATAAAGAGCTTAAAAAACTCGCCAAAAAAGAGAACTTAGAAGAACAGATTTTGTTTCCAGGAATTATTAGCGAACAAGAAAAAACTTGGTATTATCGTAATTGCAAAGCATTTTTATTTCCATCATTGTATGAAGGATTTGGATTGCCGGTAATTGAGGCTATGCAAAATGCTGTGCCAGTTGTTACATCCGACAAAACTGTAATGCCAGAAGTTGGTGGAGGTTTTACTTTTATTTTTAAAGATTTTGATGAGAATACAATAAAAACTACAATTGAAAAAGCAATTCTAAAATATCAAAATGATATTGAGTTTAAATTAGATGCAGTTAAATATGCGCAAGAATATACTTGGGAAAGAAATGTCACAGAATATTTACAAATTTATGATAAATAATTTAATGATTACTTCACGTTATACCTAAATTTATTGAGATGGCTCTGCAAGTATTCTGGCTGAAATTCCCTGATTTAAAGATTAGCCTTAAATTTATAGTAGAATTTTGACTATACATTGCCGACTAAAACAAAACAAATCTCATTTCTGCTAATAAATTTGAGGTAATGTAAACGTCAGTAAAGACCACAAAACACAACCACAAAATTAATTATTCTTCAAAAACGTGGATAGAAAGTTAAAAAATATTGGAATTACACTATCCGCAATATTCGGATTGTAAATCTGAGCGAGTCAGGATTCTTTCCTCTTATACCAATTTGGTATCAAAATCACCGAAATAAATTTAATTGATTTATAAATAAAAGTTTCTTTAATTGCACTGCAAAGATAAATAATTTAGGTAAAATATCGAGTATTCATTAATAATTTTTTAAAGCTTTTGTGCGTAATTTTATTCAGCTATCCAGCTTATTATATACTCTAGTTCGCACAACTCAGGATTTTTAATATGCCATTTTCCATTTAAGAATTGCTCTTCGAAGCCGAGTTTAAAGTGGGCTAATGCAATACCCAAATCTACTTTTTGTAAATCAGTGTTTTTAGTATTTCCGACATTTTTATCTCTCAATAGAAAAAAATGGTACTTATTATCTTTTTTAATAACTCTCCATGGTTGTTTGTTTACTGCCGAGGGGGCTCTACGAACTAACTCAAGTGCCTGATGATATTTGTCTTCAGGATTAAAAGACATTGGATTTTCAAGATTATTTTCAAAAAAGTGCATCTCAAATGGGTTACGTTTGCTACCGTCCGTAAGTGTTAATCCTAGTCTTTCTCGCAATGATTTTTTCTTAGCTTTATAGCCAACAGGACTAATACACGGAATAGTTTCTGTTTGGGTTGTTTTTAGTAATATTTCGTAATCTTTTCTTTTAAAAGTGCCTCCAATCCAGCATGTGCCAAGCTCAAGACGTGTAAGCTCTATAATAATTCTTTCTAATGAATATCCATAATCAACTTCAGAGAACTCGAACTTCTCGACACAGCCACCAATAAAATATGCAGCATTACTAATAAATCCATAAGTTCCAAGTTTTACTTTTTCTTTCTTGCGTGCTTCGGGCTTTTCGATTAATATAAAACGTGGAGTATTGCCAAAAGGTCCTTTAGTTGGACTTTGAAGAAGCAAATTTATTTTTAAAAGAAGATTATCTTCCAATGGTTTTTGGTCATAATTCCTGATTGATCTTCTTACTTTTATTGCTTCGGCAAATGATAACATAATAATATATATAGAAATAATCGCAAAAATAGTAAAACAAATATGATTTGAATTTTTATTGTACTGTAATTAGATATTTGTTTGTTATCTTACTGACAAACGCATTTTATTGAGCAGAAAAATATTTTTGTAATTTGTAAAACCTTGACATGTAGTGTTTGGATGAAAGTTATAAAATTTCTAGTTTTATACCTCAAGTGCATCATAAAAAATTTCGAGTGGATGTTTGGCTTTTACTCCAGTACCGTCTTCAATTTGACATCGACAACTTGTGCCGACAGCAGCAATAATTGTTTCTTTATCTGTATTGCGTATTGATGGAAATAAAACCATCTCACCAATTTTCATGGATAAGTCGTAATGTTCTTTTTCATATCCAAATGAGCCTGCCATACCGCAGCAACCACTCGGAATTTCTTCAACCTCGTAATTTGCTGGAAAACTTAATATTTTGCTTGTATATTTTGTGGTAATAAGTGCTTTTTGTTGACAATGTCCATGAAATTTAATTTTTGCAACTTTTTTTGTGAAACTCTCAGACTTAATATTGCCTTTATCTATTTCGGCAGCAATAAACTCGTCAAATAAAAATGTGTTTGAAGCTAAAAGTCGTGCACTTTCTAAATTTTCTTTGTAAGCAAGGTCTGGATATTCGTCTCTAAAACTCAGTATTGCTGATGGTTCAATACCTATTAAAGGAGTATCTTCGGTGATAATGTCTTTTAAAAGCTCAATGTTTTTATTTGCAATTTTTTTCGCTGTTTTTATTAAACCTTTGCTTAGCCATGTTCGTCCACTTTCTACGGTTTTAGGGATTTTTACTTCGTAACCCAGTGCGGTGAACAGTAAAATAGTTTTTATACCAATATCACTTTCTAAATAATTAGTAAACTCATCGTTAAATAGATATATGGTTTTGATATGATTGTCCGAACGTAGTTTTTGTTGGTTTTTATCACTCCAACTTTTTAGATTGGTTTTGCTCATAGGAGGAAATTTGCGGTCGGGATGAAATTTTATCAACGACTTCACAACACCTGAACTTAGCTTGTTTTTGAGAAAAAAGTTTGTAATCCCCGGAATAGAGCGAAATGTTTTATGAACTCTTGGTAAATAACCGACAGCTCTCGAGCGTATTGGAATGTGGTGTTCATCGTAATAATGTTGTAAAAACTCCATTTTTAATTTTGCAACATCTACGCCCGAGGGACATTCAGATTTGCACGCTTTACATAAGAGACATAAGTCAAGAACTTCATATATTTCTTTGGAATCAAATGGATTAAGCTTGTCCGAATTTGTAATTACATCTCTTAAAATATTTGCTCTTGCTCTTGTTGAATGCTTTTCATCTTTTGTCGCCTGAAAACTTGGACATAGAGTGCCCCCAATAACATGAGATTTGCGACAATCACCCGACCCGTTACATTTTTCGGCTGTTCGCAAAAATCCGCCAGTTTTATCAAAATTAAAAACAGTATCAAATTCTTTTGTAATTTGTCCCGGTTCATATCGCAGACCGGTATTCATTTTTGGCGTGTTTGTAATTTTACGTGCATTAAAAACATTTTCAGAATCCCATACTTTTTTTAGCTCTTCAAACTTTTTGTATATTATGTCGCCAGTCATAAGCGGGATAAATTCTCCTCTTAAACGTCCGTCACCGTGTTCGCCGCTAAGAGAACCTCTATATTTTTTTACGAGTTTAGCAGTTTCTAAAGCGATTGTATGAAAAAGTATGATGTGCTCTGGATTTTTAAGATTAAGAACTGGTCTTAAATGCAGTTCGCCTGTCCCAATATGAGCATAATAAACACATTCCAAATTGTGTTTTGCCATAAGCTGTTCGAAATCTTCCATATAGGCTGGCAGATCTTCTGGTCTTACGGCAGTGTCTTCTACTACAGGAACAGGTCTTGCATCGCCGGGCATATTTGATAGAACACCAAGTCCAGCTTTGCGTAGCTCCCAAACTTTAGGAATATCTGATCCTAAAACTAAAGGATAAGAATATCCAAAGTCATTTTCTCTAAGCTCTTTCTCAAGTTCTTTAGCATGTTGGTAAATAATTTCCATATTCTCGGCAAACCATTCCACAATTAAAATAGCCTGAGGATCCCCCTCAATAAAAAAACGATTTCTGTTTTGAGTAATGTTCTCTTTTGTTAAATCCAACACTTTTTTATCCATTAACTCAACCGAAACAGGCGAGTGCTTTAATGCGATAAGGTTTGCTTTAAAAACTTCCTTTAAACTTCTTGTATGAATACACATTAATGCTTTTGTTTGTGGAGGTTTTTTGACAAGATTTAGTTTAATAGCGGTAGTAAAAGCCAAAGTTCCCTCTGAACCAGCAAGTAGTTTGCAAAAATTAAATTTCTTATCAGATTCGCCAAAAATTCCGTTGTCTAAAAGTAAATCTAATGCATATCCCGTGTTTCGGCGTTCTATTTCAGGATGCGGATATTCATTTTGAATTTCTTTAACAAACTCTTTATCAGACAAAAGATTATTGATATGCTTATATAAACTTCCTTCTAAATTATCTTGTTGACATTTTTCCTCAAATTCCTCTTTTGTAAGTTCTCCAAATACGACTTCAGAGCCATCTGATAAAATACAATTTAACTCCAAGAGATGGTCTCTAGTACTTCCATAAATAAGTGAATGTGCTCCACAAGAGTTGTTTCCGACCATACCTGCCATATTGCATCTGTTAGATGTCGATGTTTCTGGCCCAAAAAACAAGTCGTACTTTGCTAATTCTTTATTAAGTTCGTCAAGAACAACTCCTGGCTCAACTTTCACCCACTTTTCAGCAGCATTAATTTCAATTATTTTTGTAAAGTTTTTCGAAATATCAACCACAATTCCATTTCCAACAACCTGTCCAGCTAAAGACGTGCCGGCTGCTCGAGGTATTATGCTTAGATTATTCGTTTTCGCAAATTTTATGGTTTTTAAAATATCATCAATTTCTGAAGGAATACATATTGCAGCAGGAGTTTCTTTATAAGCAGATGCGTCTGTCGAATAAAGTGTTTTGTGTATTTTATCCGTATGTAATTCGCCTTTTAGCTGTTTGCTTAGAACTTCAAAATCAACCATAATCTTGTTTAAAATAATCTGTACAAAGATATTTATTTATATGTAAACTTTAATAATATGCTTATTGAAAATCCTGATTATTTAATGATTTTGATATTTATATGCCTTTGTAATACTATATTTATAAAAATACAGTTAATAAAATATTAGTTTATAATTTTGCATCAAGTTTAAATTGTCTATTTTCGCAAAAAAAACAATATGAATATAAAAGAAGCAATAATAGTGTTTTTTAAAGGCATGGGAATGGGAGCAGCAAATGTCGTTCCTGGAGTGTCGGGTGGTACAATTGCTTTGATTACCGGTATTTTCGAGAGACTAATTGACGCTATTAAGTCGTTTAATATCAATTCTTTAAAGATGCTTTTTAAATTCAAAATCAAAGAATTACTTGAGTATATAGACTTTTGGTTTCTTGTTTCTTTGTTTCTCGGTGTCGGAGTGGCGATAATTAGTGTTGCTAAAGTTTTTAAATATATGTTTGAATTTTACCCAGTTTATATTTGGGCTTTCTTCTTTGGATTAGTTTTAGCATCGGTTTATTTTGTTGGGAAGCAGATTTCAAAATGGAACTTAGTAACAATTATTTCTTTTGTACTAGGAACAACTGTTGCAGTTATGATATCGGTTTTAAATCCTGCTAGCGAAAATGATGCTGTGATATATCTCGTATTATGCGGAGTTATTGCAGCATGCAGTATGATATTACCCGGTCTTAGCGGATCTTTTGTTTTGATATTACTTGGGAATTATCAACTTGTAATGATAGATGCAGTTACTGAACTCAATATCTCGGTTTTATTGCCAGTCGTGATTGG
>JAQVPT010000275.1 GCA_028701945.1 Bacteroidales bacterium | reverse complement strand
GTAAAGAGTTATTAAACGTAAAATACCTACTTTTATTCCTTTAGCTCTTAGCAAATCCATTGCTTTCATGCTTAAACGTGCTGATGAACCATAAGCAACAATAATGTAATCGGCATCATCGGTATTTATTAACTCATATCTAACCTCTTTTTCTTTTACCTCTGCGTATTTTTTGATGAGTTTTAAGTTAAACTCTTCTTGTTTTGCAGCAACAAGATCCAAAGATGTAATTATATTACGTTCTCTTGTTGTAGGTTTTCCAACTGTAGCCCAAGGACATTGTTTGATGATTTCTTCTGGAGTTCTTCTTTGTTTTTGAACACCAATTTCAACTTTTTCCATCATTTGACCAATAATACCATCCGATTGTATCATAACAGGATTGCGATATTTGAATGCCAAATCAAATCCTAATTCTACAAAATCGTACATTTCTTGAACAGATGCTGGTGCTAAAACGATAAGTCTGTAATCACCATGGCCACCACCTTTTGTTGACTGAAAATAGTCAGATTGTGCTGGTTGGATAGTTCCTAAACCAGGACCAGCTCTAACCACATTTACTATCAAACATGGTAATTCGGCTCCTGCAATATATGATATGCCTTCTTGTTTTAAACTAACACCAGGGCTTGACGATGAAGTCATTGACATGCGTCCGCAACCAGCAGCACCATAAACCATGTTTATTGCTGCAACTTCACTTTCAGCTTGTAAAACTACCATTCCTGTTCTCTCGTGGGGTTTTTCCGCCATCAGGTACTCAATTACCTCCGACTGGGGAGTAATAGGATATCCGAAATAAGAGTCAGCCCCTGAGCGTATAGCAGCTTCTGCTAACGCTTCATTACCTTTCATTAATCTTAATTCTTTTTTCATTTTTCTAATTTTTTTATGTGATTAAATCAGGCCACCTTAACCTTATAAACAGATATTACTCCATCTGGACATACAACTGCGCAGTTCGCACAGCCGATACATGCCTCGGGGTTTTTCATGTAAGAGTAATTATAACCCTTACCATTTACTTCTTTTGCTAAGTCCAGAACGTCCTGAGGACAAGCAGGGATACAAACTCCACAGCCTTTACACGCCTCAACGTCAACTAAAATAGCTCCTCTGATTTTTGCCATAACTATATTGTTTTAAAATGTTATTTATTTCTCCCCAAAAGTAAAAAAAATTTTTAATACTGAAAATGTTTATTGACAGGTTTAGGATGTTTTTAAAATTTTATTTCGAATTATAGTAAGTAAAAAGATGAATTATTGGGTTATGTCAATGATGTTTTATTGATTGGTGGCTATACGTAGTAATATTTGAAATTCATGAATCCCAAATATTAACTATCGATCATTGACATTTTATAAGCGAATTTTTCAACATAATTGATATAAAACCTGTTATTAAAGTAAATAAATTAAAAATTATAGTAATTTTGAAAATTAAAATAAATTAGAATTATTATGGAAATGTTAGAATTAATAAAATTAAGACATAGTCCAAGAGGGTTTCTTGATAAGGCCGTTAGTGAAGAAGATTTAATGAAAATGTTTGACGCTGCTCGTTGGGCTGCATCTTCGTATAATGGTCAGCCGTGGAGGTTTATATATGCTGATAAAGAAAAAAATCCTGAATTATATCAAACCTTATTGAGCATAATGGTCGAGTTCAATCAAGCTTGGGCTAAAGCGGCTCCTGTTCTTATGATTACAATGGTTAGACTTAAATATGAGCATAACGAAGAAGTATATAAACATTCTTGGCACGACTTAGGTCTAGCAATGGGAAATATGTCTATTATGGCTGAGTCAATGGGAATTTCATTGCATATTATGGGAGGATTTGATGCTGCCAAAGCACGAGAATTGTTAAATATTCCTGATAAACTTGAACCCGTTACAATGGTGGCTCTTGGTTATGGTGGTATGACTGGAAATTTACCGCTTGATATCTTTAAAATGGAGCAAGTACAGAGAGAAAGAAAAGAAATCGAGGATATTGCTTTTAGTAAAGTTTTTGAATAATTGTAGCCTTATATTCGGATTGATATATTAATATATTGTGTTTTTAAAAATAAATAAGATGAAAAAATTATTGTTTTGGAGTTTGATTTTAACTTTATTGCATAGTGCAATAATAGCTCAAAGTATTGTAACGACACGTCCTCAGAAAAAAGCTGTTGTGCTTGAAGAATTTACTGGGATGAACTGCCCAGCTTGTCCTAGTGGACATTCTATAGCTGAAGGTATTGTTACTAATAATCCTGGAAAAACATTTATTATTAATATTCATACTGGCGGTTATGCGGCGCCGGATGTGGGGCAACCCGATTATAGAACATCATTTGGAAACGCTCTTGAGGGACAGGTTAATTTGGGAGGGTATCCTTCTGCAACTATCAATAGACACCTGTTTGAGGATTTAACTGAAAATGAAGGGACTGCTCTATCTCGAGCTAATTGGGCTCAAGCTGCCGAACGAATTTTTGCCCAAGCATCACCTGTTAATGTTGGTTTGTCAACATCTTACAACTCAGAAACTCGGGTAGTATCAATTAATGTTGATGCGTATTATGTAGAGGGTTTGCCTTTTGGTGTTGAATCTAATTTTATTCAGGTTGCAATTCTTGAAAATAATATTATTGGTCCTCAAGCTGGTGCGAGTAATAATTATAATCATAAGCATATGTTGAGGCATTTGGTTACTGGGCAGTGGGGAGACGAAATTGAAGGTATAGAACAAGGAAGTTTAATAAATAGAACTTATACTTATACTTTGAACGATAACTTTGTTCCCGAAAATTGTGAAGTTGTTGCTTTTATTACCGAAACCAAACAGGAAGTTATAACGGGTGTTAAAGTGCCATTGATTTCAGGATTACATAATGGCGAAATTGAATCAGATTATGGACGTTTAGTTACTAATAATATCATACAAGGTAGCGAACAGGGGCAAAGTGCGGAATCTAATGTGTCATTAATTAATGGTCTTGGTGAGGCTCAAAACATGATTCTTACTTTAACTTATGATGCTCCTGAAGATTGGGAAATTAATTTTATTGTTGATTCAGAAATTTATACCGAAACTGCAAATATTAATATGACTGCTGATGAGGTGAAAAATGTGATAATTAGTGTAACTCCGAATGGAAATGCTGGTGTAGCTCACTGTATATTGAGTTTAGAGAGTAGTGATAATCCTGGCGAAGATGAAAAAGTTGTTGAGACTTTTGTAGTGTCAGGGGTTGATAATCTGATTGTAAACGGGTCAGGTAAAAAAAATAATATTACAAGCGAGCAATACGCAGAATTATACAAGTTTGGATTGAATGCTGCTGGATGTAATACTCTAGGTGCTATTCCTGGATATACTCTTGAGCAAGCAGCAGAATTAGGTTTGTTAGATAATGTTAAAAATATTTATTTTAATATAGGAGGAACTATTCCTGTTTTAACTGTAGGCCAAACCATTGTTTTAATTAATTTTATTGATGCTGGCGGTAATTTATTGATGGCAGGACAAGATATTGGTCAGGATATTGCTCATGATTATTCTTCTGAATTTAAACAAAAAATATTTTTCCAAAATTATTTAGCATCTAGTTTTCTTGATAATGGAGATAACCAAAATAATTTGATAAATTCTACTGAAGATGCAATTTACGGTGGAATATCTCAGGTTGTTTTGTATGATGCTTATGGCGGTTCTTTTTCACCCGATGCAATTAAAGCTCGTAGTACTGGTAGCGATGTTTTATATTATCCTAATGGAAAGGCTGCTGCAGTTAAATCGTATAAAGGAACATCAAAAATTGTTTATTTTGCTTTTGGAATGGAACAGGTGCAAAATGTTGATTCCCGTAACGACTTGTTAGAACGTACTTACAATTGGTTTGAAGACTTGACAACAAATATTTGTGATGATTATTATTTAGATAAAATAAATATTTATCCAAATCCTGTTATTGATAAAATATTTCTTGATGTTAATAGCGAAGTTCAGTTCTCTATTTTTAATGCTGTTGGACAAATCGTTAAAAATGGTAGTACGACAAGAGTAATTGATGTCTCAGAACTTGAGAACGGAACGTATATAATTCAAATTGAGTCAGGAGAGGGGACAAGTGTCGAGAGATTTACAAAAATACAGTAATTGGTTTCTTTATTGCTTAGGGTTTGTTGTTTGACAATCCCTTTTTGCTTATTAATATAATTTTGTGTTCCAAGTTGAGAAAATGTATCGGGGTTTGAGTAAATCGACTACTGATAAATCGATAACCGAGTAGTTCTGCTACGAACTCACGACTGAAATGAGTAAACTGGTATTCGATAATTTTTGTATTCAGTAATCGTTGAGATTTTAGCAAGTTTTGTATTTATTGAAAGCAAAAACGTTTTGAACAGGCGAACATAAGAACAAAACGGAACAGAAGAACATGCGAAGTAAAAACCGATAACCGAGTAGTTCTGCTACGAACTCACGACCGGAGGGAGTAAACCGATAAACCGCTTTTACTAAATATACCTTACTTTTATTACAATAGTTTTATCTTTTTTTCCAAAGTCAAAACAAAACTTATCAAAGGAAGGCTTGCTTAAACCTGTTGCATAATAGTTAGAGAATCCAAAACCTTCGGTAGGTATAAAAAACGAATAATTCATTTGTTTGTCATTGTTCTCATCATCTAATAGAGCAATACCGTATTGTCCTGGTTTTATATCTATGTAACTCACATTGATTGT
>JAQVPT010000274.1 GCA_028701945.1 Bacteroidales bacterium | reverse complement strand
AAAAGATTGGTAGGAGTGAGAAAGAGTTTTTACTCTTTACTTGAAAATAGTTTTTGTCAATTCCTGAAATAGATTGACCGTTTTAAGAGTTGAGTTTTAATATGTGATTACTCGATATTTTACCTAAATTCATTGAGATAGCTCTGCAAGTATTCTGGCTGAAATCCCCTGATTTAAAGATTAGTCTTAAATTTGTAGTAGAATTTTGACTTTACATTGCCGACAAAGAAATTCAATTTTATTTTTACCAACAAAGGAGGTAATATAAACATCAGTAAAGGGCACAAAACAAAAAACAATATTTTACACTTTTCTAAATATTTTACATTATTTTTGTAAGGCTAAACCAGAAAAATGAGATTGTCTTTTCTTAAAAGGAATAAATACATCCGGATACTTCTAATTTTAACAGCATTAGTTGGAATAGCTCTAATAATCATATATATATTACGAGTCAAAAATCCTGTTTTGCAAAATGGAAGTGCGGCATTTTACGAATACTCTTCGGCAGAGATAGATTCATTGATTAGTATGATGAGCGAAAATCAAAAAGCCGATATTTTGATTATGTATGTAAATGACAGCTTGCAAAATTTTGCTGATAATAAAACTGGTTTTTCTGGTGCTTTTTATTTGAAAAATTTCAAAGATTCTTGTCTTTTTGAAATTAGCAAGCATACAAGCGAAAAATTCTTTATTAATGCTATAAGCGAAAATGCAATAAGTTCTTTTTCATCAGACAGTATTTTGTTTGCAAACCCAGAGATATTAAATACTATAAGCGATAAAGAATTTAATTTGAAATACAATTCATACCTTATTCAAAATTTAAAAAATTTAAATATAAACGCATTGGTAATAGATTATAAGATACCTTTTCAAACTGATTCTATTAGTCAATTATGCTTGCTAAACAAACTTCTGATAAAAATTGGTGCGTTGCATAAAAGCAATATTTTGAGTTTTATACTCATAGATACTATACCAAAGTTTAATGATACCAAAACCTCAGAATTGATTTATAGTTCACTTCAGGAGCTTGCAGACTCTGGCTTGTGTGGGATTATTTTTAATAATTATCATGATGCTAATTTTATAAATGGGCTCAAATTTGACGGATTTAAAATACTAAATCTTAAAAGTTCCCAATTCCCTACTGCCGATGACCTTAATAATTTCGATGTTTTACTTATAAGTTCAAAATTAGATAAGAATAAGATTATTGGCAATATATTATCGCTCAAAGATAAACAAAGCCTGTATTTAAAGTCATCTAAAGTGCTTAGAGCTGGTTATTGGGCGAATAATAAGAAAGAAACACTGGATACAATTAAGATATTCCCTAATTTAAAATTATTGGAGAGTAATTTAACCGAAAATTCAATTACAGTGTTTCGTAATAATCAAAATGTTCTTCCTTTAGTTGATATTAAACAAAAACTTCATATTATTTTCGCGACATTCGATAAACATCCTGAGTTTCTAAACAATCTCTCGAAATACGCTGATAATTACACTTTTGCATATTATGACATAAACTCTGCTCTAAAGCCTTACATTCCTAATAATGCCGATATTCTTGTTGTTCTCTTTGAAAACTATGCAGACATTGACTCTGTTTCAATTATGACAAACAGGATTATTTCTGGCTTTAGCGGAAAATCCATTTTTATAAATTATGGAGAGATTCCTGCCGATATTTCAGAAATTAAAGCCGATGTAATTGTACAAGTATATACAAAAAGTATTACAGCATTTCAGTTTTCGGCACAGTTAATTTGGGGTGGTGTCGCAGCGGGCGGTAAATTACCATCTTACATAAATGACAGTCTTAAAAATGGTTCGGGAATTTTCACAAATAAAATTAGATTAAAATATTCAATTCCTGAAGATGTCGGGCTGTCCTCAGATACACTAATGAAAATTGATAGTATTGTAAATTTTGCGATTTCAAGCGGAATTTTGCCAGGGTGCCAAATTTTTGTTGCAAAAAATGGAGTTGTCGTTTACGATAAGGTTTTTGGATATCATGACTATTCTCGAAGAAATTCAGTGAGAAATACCGATTTGTACGATATTGCTTCGTTAACAAAAATATGTGGAACAACTCTGGCAATGATGAAAATGGTTGAAACTGGAAAAATTAGACTTGATGATGAAATTGGTGATTATTTTGTTGATACAAAAATAGATTACAGCAATATCAAGCCCGATACTATCTTTTTTATTGATACTGTATCCGTTTATAATAAAACTGATGATGAGATTAGTAAACTTGTAGCAAATAAAGACACAGTGCAGCTTGATGATACGCTTGTGGTGCTCACGGAAATGGTTATAACACGACTTACACCTGCATTAAATATTTTTAAGGTTTCTCCTCGTGATTTACTTTTGCATCAAAGTGGAATTAATCCTTCGTTGCCAATTTTACCGTATATGTTTTATCAAAACTCTTATGAAAAAAATTTACGTACACAAAGCGATAAAAATGCGTTAATAAGTATGACTTTACCAGCGGATACGATGTCTTTTGACACAACTATTCGTTTTACTAAAGAAGAGGCTTTTAATTTTTATTATAATAAAACATGGATTAAAGATTCGGCAGAAGTTAAAATTGCAGATGGGATGTATTTGAGAAAAAATTGGTCAGACAGTTTGTATAACGATGTAAAGCGTCTTACAGTTTATCCGCATAAACTTTTTCAATATACCGACATGAATATGATTTTAGCGAAAATTCTTATTGATACTGTGAATGGTAAGCCAATAAATGAGTTTCTTTATAAAGAGTTTTATGAAACTTTGGGATTGCGTTACACGTCGTATAATCCTTTAAATTATTATCCTAAAGCGAGTATTGTTCCTACGGAAGATGAGCATTTTTGGCGTAATCAACTAATTTGTGGAACCGTGCATGATCCTTCGGCAGCTATGTTGGGCGGTGTTTCGGGAAATGCTGGATTGTTTTCATGTGCATCAGATTTGGGGATTATTGGACAAATGTGGTTAAATGGTGGATCTTACGGAGGCGGTCGATTTCTAAATCTCGGAACAATTAAAATGTTTACATCAAAACAACCAGAAAGTAATCGAGGTTTGGGTTTCGATAAAGTTGCAATCAGAAACCTTAATGCTCCATCGGCATCACCTTCTACTTATGGGCATACTGGCTTTACAGGTTGTGTGATGTGGGTTGATCCTGAAAATGAGATTGTCTTTGTTTTTTTGTCAAACCGATTACACCCCGATGTAAATAATTGGAAAATATTGGGACAAAAAGTTTTACAGAATACTCATCAAGTGGTTTATGAGGCTATTTTGAAATAAGTATGCGCAAAAGTTTTAATTTGAGTGGTCTTTTTAAAAAAAATCTAATTTTGCAGATGTAAAGAGATGTTAAATCTTATACTATTCGCAAAGTGTATAACGATATTCGTAACCGATCCATTGTTTTTTAAAGAAGATAAATAGAATCAAAGTCAATTGTTTTGTTGATTTTCAAATATTCACTAGCAACGATGACTTTTTTTGTTTTATTTATTGCCGTTTTAGGAATGGTTGTGATTTTATCGTCTAAACCATATTTTGACAAATTCCAGAACGACTCCCTTTTTGGGTGTACCAGTCCACTTGTCTCTATATTTCTTATAAGGCAATACCGACTGATGTGCTTTGCCATTTTTCTCTTTGTTTTAATTCTTTTGCAAATATCCATAATAGTTACTGCAGTTATAGCCAGATCACAAAATATTTAATTTGTTATATCCATGTTTTTGCCGCTACAAAAAGTAAAAAATTATTAAAAACTGACTGCGACAAAATACTAAAATACAAAGATTATTCGACAGCTAACAATAATGATTTTGAAACGAATATAATCACTTTCTCTTGAAAAAAACATTAGTGATAAACTAAATAAATTCAAAGATATAATTTATAGATATGATTATTGCATTAAAAATAAAAAAATATTTGAGTATTGCAGCTCCATGCTTGAATTCGAATTTGAAGTGTAATATTAAAATGCACAGCATTATAATTAAAGGAATAAGTGCTGGATAACTGATAATACTTTCAATAATATTCCCTCTAATTAATTCGATTATAGCTCTTTGCATACCACATCCCGGACATGGTAATCCTGTTACTTGCTTTACCGGACATGGCAGCATATATCTTTCGACATCTATAATCATGTGCCAAAATTAGCAAAAAACCGAAATATCAGCAATTGTAGTTGAAAATACCTCTATATTATTTACTGCAAGAAAATAATTTTCTTTGTTTTAATTCTTACTAACGCAAAAAATTCATATTTTTACAATTAAATATTCAAAAAAATAGGCATGAAGATAATTTTACATTCGGTATTATTGTTATCTTTTATTTTGCTGTACGGGTTTGTATCAGCACAAACTGGAATAGTAAAAGGAACAGTAACTGACGAAAACGGAGAGCCTTTGTACGGTACAAATGTAGTTGTAAAAGGTAAAAGTATTGGCGTAATTACGGATTTTGATGGGAAATACACACTAAATGATGTGCCAATCGGAGTACAGATAATTGAAGTGTCGTTTATTGGTTTAAAAACTCAAGAGTTTTCTGTTACGGTAGAGGCTGGTAAAATTTTTACGCTTGATGCTGTTATGATAGAAGATGCCGTTGTATTAGATGATGTTATTGTTATTGGTTATGGTCGAAGACAAAAACGTGATGTTACAGGAGCTATTACATCTATTGGAGCTGAAGATA
>JAQVPT010000273.1 GCA_028701945.1 Bacteroidales bacterium | reverse complement strand
GTATAATAACCAGTATAATCAGATTTTAATTTATGATAATTCTCTCTGGGGTCATTTTCATTAAGATTTTCAAGAGATTTATATATCCTTATATTATTATCATTAATAATTCTAACAGAATCGGCTCCTTCTCGTAAAAAATTGGTAGCAATTTTATTAATGTCTGTTTTTATTTCAAGTAATATAAATCCAGGATAGTTTTTAAAATCAATGAGTTCACTCGGATAGTACTTAACTATATTCTGCTTATCAACAAACAAACGATAATAAACTTTTTCATCTATTTCAACAAAGTCAATTCTTTCAGGAACAATATTCTGATATAGATTTTCTGAACCTCCGTCTTTGTTTTTATTGCTTGATTTTTTTGCCTTAATTGGATCAATTGGACTCCCTTTTTCATCTAATAAATGACTAATTCTTTCATCATTTTGACTAACTGCTGTCATAACTGGCTGATAAACGGAATCACTATCTAAACTTTTATAGTACTTCCCATTTAAGAATTTATCCAATTCCGAAATTTGCTGATTATTTATATTTTTTGAATCTTGTAATTGTAGAGATTGCTGATTGTTTTTTTGAGCAAAACTGTTTGTAGATGAAAGAGTTATGGTAGCAAAAACCCAAATCAATGTAAAAAGAAATGATGCCTGTCTTAATATCAGATTATGCACATCAATTAAAAATATATTTAGTATGTATGATTTCCTTTTCATATTATTTTTATTTTATGGATGAACATCTGCGTTAATAGATGCTGGAGGTGTTGACTCTGTATTAAGTGTTATAGTTGTATTAGCACAAGTAGTTGTATTTGTGCAAGTACTAGTTCCTACCCGTCTAACATAATAAGTTGTGGTATTAGATGGGTTTACACTAATAGAATTCTCTGTTCCAAGCACAATTCCACTATCACAAACTCCAGCATACCATTGATAAGAACAACTTGTACCTGTTGAACCACCGCTTGCTGTTAAAGTGCGACTATCGCCAGGACAGATAGCATTGCCACCACTACTCACAGTTATGCTGGTTGGAACGGTAGGAGCTTGGTCAACTGTAATAGTCGTACTCACGCATGTTGTTGTGTTACAACCGCCTTCGGCACGAACATAATAAGTGGTGGTGGTGCTTGGAGAAACGTTTAAAGAACTTCCCGTACCAACATAAGTGCCTCCGCAACTGCCTGAGTACCATTTCCACACAGCTCCATTATTTAATGAGCCGCCAACAACACTTAAAGTGGTACTGCTCCCTGAACAAATAAGTGCAGTAGTAACATTAATACTTGATGCTGGAGTAGATGGAACTATAGAATATGCCAGGGTGCTGTTTAAGTCAAGCGGATTTCTAGAATACTTAGAATTTTCTATATAATAAGTTCCTGTAGTCGTTGGTGTATAATCTATAAGAGAAAGAGTACCTGTCCCACCATCATCATTAAACGCTGCAATGGTATAGCCATTTGGTTCATAAAGTCTAAGGTAAGTATCAGGACCAGCAGTGGTTTCAAAACGATATTGTATTCCTGCAGTTAGATAAACCGAATTAGATCTGATGCCACCACTATTATGAGTTATTTCTTGGACGGTACAAGTTGGCGTAATTGAACTCGCTATTCCTGTATATTTCCATGTGTATTTATATGCAAATGCCCAACCGTCTGATCCAGAACACCAATTCCAACCAGAGCTAGTAAAAGTGCCATTCGAAGGTAAAACATCTACTCTGTAGCTCACATTTATGTTGTCTCTATGATGACAGTCGCAATCATCACCACCGTCTAAGTCACAACGATCTCCATTATCATCTTCCCACCCATACATTCGTAAAATGAAATAATCAGAAGCGTTGGTTCTTGTGCTTAGGAGAAAGTCGTCAAAATTCCATGTAAATGGTTCATTTTCTTCGTGTGTTCGACATCCACTCGTAGTTTCCACTGTATTTACATTATCCCTCAAGAATACATAAAATGTGGCTTCTTCTTTATTGCCTTCCCAGCAGCCACCACCATCCATTCGGTATTCAGTAATATATACAGAATAGGTTGCATTCGCATTTTGAGCAAATGCCCTACTGCTAAATTGCAATAAAAATACTATGAAAAAAAATATAAGTGTTTTAAACATCATTAATAGGTTTTAATAACTGTGGATTATCAGGATTTATTTCGCATTTGTGGGTATTTTGTGCATAAAAGGCAAAAAGTATAAGACAAATAGCACTAAAAGACGATATTATAATCTTGTTCGTTTTTAAAATTACTAATATGCTTTCAGTACAAACAATCCAAACTTTTAAGCAATATCTCATAAATAATTCATTTAATAATTATTCTGAATATCAAAAACCACTCCAGTTAATTCGTTTTAGTGAAAACATATCGTCCTTCAGTTTATCGATTTTCAAACACTATTTTATTCCTCTTTTAACTCACTCCAAATATACGGTAAAATATGAAACAGTTAAGTAAAATATTCAGTTTATTTTATTATTTTTGAACAATAAGTTCTTTGGTAGGGCTAATTTGTTCGTTAGTAGGCTTTTGCAGGCGATATGGCATTGCTAAATTGTTAATAAAATGTAGGTGTATTTTGATAAAAATGGTTTTTGTAGTCCTTAAGCTGTTGTATGTGTCTTTTTTATTACGGTTTTTTTGCCTTGAAATGTGGCAATAATACAGACTAAACATAAAATAAACTTGTTAAACTTATAATCGGTAATTGGGTATGTTGTAACTCTTTTTCCTTGCATTCCTTTCTCCTTTTTCTCTGCGGTTCTCTGCGTTTCTCTGCGTTCTTTGTCCACTCCCAACTCGTAACTCGTAACTCCCCATTCCCTACTTCTCACTCAATTTCACAAACCATTCTGTTAAAGCATTAATTCCTTCGACAACATCTGGGCAGCATTTTAGCATAAAGTCATTACTGGTATTGCCATTTTGAAGCATACTTACATTTTCAAGTGCAAGTTTGCCGTCAAAATTCACATACGCCAATCGGGCTAAAAGTTCTTCCTCTTTATGACCGAAATCAGTTCCGGGCAACATTGCGACACCAGTTTCTTCGAGAAGTGCAGAGCACATTTGAGCTGAGGTTGTAATTTTACGTGCTTCAAGTAAACTTCGATAATTTGAAAAATCTGGAAACACATAAAATCCACCATTTACTTGTGGTACAACTATTTGAGCATTAAGAAGTTCGTTTCTAATATATTTAGCCATTGTTCTCAATATCAATCTGGAATCATCTAAATATTTATCGATTGCTGGACTTCCATTAAATGCCGTTACTGCAGCAAATTGAATGGGTGCAGAAGTTGATGTGTATGTTTCACTAGCAACAATTGCCATAGCATCTCGTAACCAGTAAAGTTCTTTGGGAAAAATAAAAGTCCCAAGTCGCCAGCCTCCAGCACCACACCATTTACTCAAACCTGTGCTAATTATAGTTCCTTCGGGATAAAATCTTGCAATTGAAACGTGCTGTGCTTGATGATGTAGTAAACCATATATTTCATCAGAAATCAAAATAACTTTATATTTACGAGCAACTTGTGCAAGCTCTTTTAATCTTTCAAGCTTGTATGTGCAACCAGTTGGGTTCGACGGATAGTTTAAAATAACTACTCGCGGACGGTCAGGGTCTTTTTCGCAAATTTCTTCAAGCCTTTTTGGAGACAACCTGTATCCATCTTCTATGTTTGTGGGTACCCAATGAACATGACGCCCAATGATGTAAGCCTGCGGAAAATATGACACCCAACTTGGAGTTGGAATAATAAGATCTCCATAATAAACCAATTGTAAAATAAAAATTAGCTCTTTACTCCCTGGACCAATTAGCACATCATCGGCAGTAGCTTTTACATGCTGAGTTTTAACAATAAAATTTGCAATTGACTCCCTTAACTCTGGCAATCCTTTTACCGGCAAGTAATCCTTTTCAGCAGCATGAGTTTGTAAACTCTCTACTACCTCGGCCGGCACAGGAAAAGGAGATTGTCCAAGTCCAAATTTATAAACTTTTTTACCCTCGGCTCTCATCTTATTACTCAATTCATTTATCGCCAAAGTCGCTGATGGCTTTAAACCACGAACATTCAAATTAAGGTTAATAGGATGGTTTTGCTTCTCTGTTTTGCTCATAATTATGTTAAATCTCCCATAAAAATAAGAAAAAATATAAGACAAACAGAATTATCGACTGCAAATTGTTGTAAAACACATATTATGACTAACAGAACAATAACTAATTATTATTTGATGAGAAACCAATAAAAACTGGCTCAAAGCAGAAAATACTTATAAAAATAACTAATAGTTTCAAATTTAGTATTTGCAAACATGTTTTTTTGTATTTTTAAGTGTTTTTTAACATAATAGTTCTCAAATACCAGTTTTATAAATTACCTTTGTAGTCTGAATCAATAATGAAATTAAATTATGAAAAAACGCATTATCTTTCTCTTAATCATTGTTTTACCCACAATATTATTATCGCAGGAGAATTCTAAATCCTTAGATTTTAGTAATAGTGCTTATGTTAACATGGGCAATATTAATTATGAATTTGAAGACCAATTTACCGTTACAGGTTGGCTAAAATGGACAATCAATCCTTCAGAGGGAGAAAAATGGGCGAATATAGTTACCATCAACAGCAATAAACGTAGTGATTATGGACAATTTTGGATACAGCATAATTCTGAAAACAAGAAACTTGAATTTGCTTTGAAATTGGATAATGATCGTCAGTTTATTCAGTCAAAAACTGAAATGGGAAAAGAC
>JAQVPT010000272.1 GCA_028701945.1 Bacteroidales bacterium | reverse complement strand
ATCTGAAAACGATATAAGTCTTCACGATTTACAATAAAAATAATTCGTGATGTTGAATTTGCGTCTTCTGCATAAGAAATAAGCCCGGTGGATTGGAGAATTTTAAGCGAGTTATAAGTTGTAAGTATATTTACTTTAAATTTTTTTGCAAAATCGTAAATGTCGAAAGGAAATTCGGCATCGCGGGCGGCCCCAAGAGTAATATTTAGGTAATTACAAATGGAGTTGTATATGTTTATGACAACTTTTAACTCAGGAAAAGCCATTGTGATGTTTTTCTTCATCTGTGCTTTATCGGAGTTGTTTGCTAATAGAAACGCCCACGCTTTTTCACCATCCCGTCCTGCTCTGCCGGCTTCTTGAAAGTATGCTTCTAATGAATCGGGAAGATCCATGTGTACAACTAATCTGACATCGGATTTGTCTATGCCCATTCCGAAAGCGTTAGTACAGACCATTATCCTGATTTTTCCTAATTGCCATGCGGTTTGTTTTTCGGAACGCAATTTAGCATCTACGCCAGCATGATAGTAGTCTGCTGAGAATTTGTATTTTTGTAATAATGCCGCATATTCGCGTGTTTTGCGTCTGTTCCTTACATATACAACTGTACTGCCTTCGATTTTTGTTACAAGTTTAAAAAGTTGTCGGATTTTATCTTCGGTATTTATTACATAATAAATTAAGTTTTTACGCTCAAAACTTTTTTGTAAAACATTTTTCTCTTTAAAATGCAACTTTTCCTGAATGTCTTCAACGACTTCGGGAGTAGCAGTAGCAGTCAGTGCAAGTATCGGAACATCGGGTAGGTGTTCACGAATTTCTGCAATTTCAAGATATGCAGGTCTAAAATCATATCCCCATTGCGATATACAGTGCGATTCGTCAACGCAGATAAGATTTACATTCATATCTTTGAGACGTGCATTAAAATAAAAGTTTTTTAGCCTTTCGGGCGACAGATATAAAAATTTATAATCTCCATTAATTACATTATTTAGAGCAATTTCGATTTCATTTTTAGTCATTCCACTGTAAATTGCACTTGCTTTGATCTTTCGCTTATGTAAATTTTCTACTTGATCTTTCATTAGTGCTATTAGTGGCGTTACTACCAAACACACCCCAGGACGGGATAGGCTAAATACTTGAAATGTAATTGATTTTCCTCCTCCAGTAGGCATAAGCCCAAGGGTGTCTTTGCCATCGGCGATTGACTCAATTATTTCTTCTTGTGGTTCACGAAACTTATCGAAACCCCAGTATTTTAGTAGTATATTTCTGAACTCACTCAAAATAAAAATATTGTAATTATACAAATTTAAAAAAAAGTCTTTGATAGACTTACAAAAAGTTGTATTTTCGTGAAATTTTTATGATTAAAATTGTAATATGAAAGAAAACAGCAAAATTGTTCTTGAAGGTTTAACATTTGACGATGTTCTTCTTATACCTGCTTATAGCGAAGTTTTGCCTTCGCAGGTAAACTTGCAGACATTTTTTTCACGAAACATTCCATTAAATACTCCAATCGTTACTGCTGCTATGGATACTGTAACTGACAGTAAAATGGCTATTGCAATTGCACGAGAAGGAGGAATTGGTGTGATTCATAAAAATATAAGCATCGAAAATCAAGCTTGGCACGTTAAGCAAGTAAAAAGAGCCGAAAATGCAATGATATTAGATCCTGTTACAATTGATATTTCGGGAACTGTCGGTGATGTTTGGCGAATAATGGAAAAATATAATATCGGTGGTATTCCTGTTGTTGATAAGAATAATATTTTATTAGGAATTGTTACAAGTCGTGATATGCGTTTTCAGACCGACATGAAAAAGCCTATTACTGAAATTATGACTGCGCATAATATTATAAAAACCGATCAAAGCATTGATCTCGACCATGCAAAAGATATTTTTATGAAACACAGGATCGAAAAGCTGCCTGTAGTTGATAAAAATAATAAACTGGTTGGTTTGATAACATATAAAGATATTACTAAAGCAACCGATTGTCCGTTGTCATGTAAAGATGAGCATGGACGGCTTAGGGTAGCTGCTGCTGTTGGTATTACTGGCGATAGTTTTCAAAGAATGGAAGCTGTTGTAAATGCTGGTGTTGATGCTTTGGTTATAGATACGGCTCATGCACACACGAAAAATGTTAATACAATACTTAAGGAAGCAAAAAAAAGATATAAAGATGTTGACATTGTTGTCGGAAATATCGCAACTCCCGAAGCTGCAAAACTTTTGGTCGAAAATGGGGCGGATGGAGTAAAAGTTGGAATTGGGCCAGGTTCAATATGTACTACAAGAGTTGTTGCTGGTGTAGGTGTTCCTCAATTATCTGCTATTATGAATGTAGCCGATGCTTTAAGAGGAACTGGCGTGCCAATAATTGCTGACGGTGGAATTAGATATTCTGGAGATATTGTTAAAGCAATTGCCGCTGGTGCAGGATGTATTATGGCAGGTGGTCTTTTTGCAGGAACCGAAGAAGCTCCTGGCGAAACAATCATTTTTAATGGACGTAAATTCAAATCATATCGTGGAATGGGCTCTGTTGAGGCTATGCAATTAGGCTCCAAAGACAGATATTTTCAAGATATGGAAGATGATATTAAAAAACTTGTCCCTGAAGGAATTTCAGGTCGGGTCCCATTTAAGGGGAATATAAATGAAGTTGTTTATCAACTAATTGGTGGATTAAAAGCTGGAATGGGATATTGTGGAGCAAAAAATATTGAGGACTTACACAATAAATCGCAGTTTGTTCGCATTACATCAAATGGCGTAACAGAAAATCATCCGCACGATGTAACTATTACTCGCGAAGCACCAAATTATTCAAGAATGGATTAATTATATGTCAAACATAAAACTATTATAACGATGAAAAATTTATTAATTGGATTACTTGCATTATGTTTCTTAACTCCTGCATTTGCACAAGAGAGAATATTATTAGAAATTGATGACGAAAAAGTTACTGCCGAAGAGTTTTTACACATTTACAAAAAAAACAATACTGACGCAGACGCAATGAGTTATAAGGCAATGAACGAATACATGGATTTGTTTGTAAACTTTAAACTTAAAGTACACGAAGCTCAAACTTTAGGCTTGGATACAACAAATTCTTTTAAACAAGAGCTTTCGGGATACAGGTCGCAACTTGCTCAACCTTATTTAACTGATAAAAAAGTTGAGGAGGAACTAGTTGCAGAAGCTTATGAAAGGATGCAATATGATGTTGCTGTAAGCCATATTCTTATTAATGTTGATAGTAATGCAAGCCCTGAAGATACTCTGAAAGCATGGAATAAAGTAAATCAAGTTTATAAAAAACTTGTCGAAGGCAAAGACTTTGTTAAACTTGCTCGTGAGCATTCTCAAGACGAATCGGTAACTTATAATGATGGTTATCTTGGATTCCGTACAGTCTTTGGATTGGTTTACGAATTTGAGAGCGTTATGTATAATACAAAAGTTGGCGAGTTTTCAAAACCTTTCCGCACACGTTTTGGATATCATATATTATTGGTAAGCGATAAAAGACCTGCTAAAGGATCTTATAAAGTTGCACATATTATGATGATTGTGCCACAAGGATCTGGTAGCAGTCTTGACAAAAAAGCTAAAGATGATATTTCTGATATACGCGAAAAAGTTGAAAATGGCGAAGACTTTGCTGAGCTGGCTAAAGAATTTAGTCAAGATCGTCGTACTGCCGAAAAAGGCGGTGAACTTGGTTGGATTACTGTTGGTGGAAAAATGATTAAAGAGTTTGAAGAAGCCGTTTTTACTTTGGAAAATCCGGGTGATTTGTCATCAGTACTTAAAACAAATTATGGATATCATTTAATAAAACTTTTAGAAGTTGAACCTATTAAACCTTTTGAACAAGTTAAACATGATATTAAATCAAAAATCTCTAATAGTGCAAGAACTTCACGTAGTCGCGAATCTGTAATTAACTCCCTGAAATTAGAATATAATGCAGTAGAGTACAAAGAAAATATTAAACCACTTTATAAAATTGTTACCGACTCTATTTTTGAAGGTACATGGAAAGTTGACGAAAATATTGACCTAAGTGCTAAATTACTTAGTTTTTCTGGTAAAGAATATACTCAAAAAGATTTTGTGAATTATCTAATGAAATTTAACCGTAAACAAAACCCACAAAACCTAAATATCTTTATTGATCAAAGTTTTGATGCGTTTGTGAGTAAAATGATTATCATGTACGAAGAAGAAATTCTCGAAGATAAGTATTCTGCATTTAAGTATCTTATAAAAGAATATCACGATGGTATCTTGCTTTTTGAACTTACCGATAAAACTGTTTGGTCTAAAGCAATAACTGATACCACTGGGCTTGAAAATTTTTACAACTCAAACAAAGACAAATATAATTGGGCATATAGATATGATGTTAATCAATATCAGTGTAAAGATGAAAAAATCTTAAATAAATTAGAGAAGTATATCTCAAAATCATGGACGGAAGAAAAGTATCTCGCTAAACTAAACAAAAAAGATTCGAGTGCTGTAGTTTTGATAAAACATGAATTTTGCGAAAAAGGTACTAAACTTGAAGTTGATAAATTATTGACATCCAATAATATTGGTGAAAATGCAGGTGAGCTTCGAGTAATTAAAAATGTAGATGATTTAAGTCTTACTTCAGTAAAAGTTGTTGCTCCTCAAGTAAAAACTCTGAGCGAGGCAAGAGGTGTTATTACTGCTGATTATCAAAATCTTCTTGAGAAACAATGGATTACTGAGCTT
>JAQVPT010000271.1 GCA_028701945.1 Bacteroidales bacterium | reverse complement strand
GCCATTGTTTCAATCGTATAAACAGCGTTTAAAGCATTATCTTCTGCCCAATCGCCAGAGTTTGCATAAAACCATGTTCCTTGAACTGTATTTCTTACTCGTCCGGCATAATAAACATTTCCAATTTCATTATCAACAGTAATAAACGAATGAACACGTTTGTTGTCTCCTTCGCCGTCTTCGTACCATTCGGCATTAGACCAATTCCATTCTGTGGCATTATCAGAAACAATTCCGTAACCAATTTGTGCTCCGTCCCATTCAAGTTGCCCAATCTCCATATTTATCCAATACGAAGCATTATCTCCTAAATACCGTTGATAATTATCGGCAGTCAATAAGTGAGAATGTATTGTAACACTTTCGTCAATGGCAGTAATTGTCATTAAATTAGAAACAAGATCATTTCCAAGATGTAATTCAAGTCCTGCAGCAGAAATACTAAAGTTTGTAATATTGTCATCAAAATTAGTTCCGTCAAAAGAAAGCGTTAATGCTGCATTATTAGGATCTACATAAGTAATATCAGAAACATCTAATCCTATAGGAGCATTATTTAAGGTAAAATTAACTGCATCAAGAATCGCATCTGCAAAATAATCATCAAGGACAGTGAGATTTATAATCATGCCGTTAAGATTTTCCTCTGTCAAAGCTTCGGTAGGATTTGCAGTTAAAATAGGATCTGATGTAAGTGTAAACGAAGCTATGTAATTTGCCCCAGCATTATTACTATAGAGCGTTGCTCCACCACCTGTTTCGGCTTCATAATATACTTCGAGATAATAAGTTCCATCTTCTACTCCCTCTAATAAATTGATGTCGATTTCATCTGGAGAGTCGTTCCACCAAAGTTTATCTGTGTTTTCGCCAGATGCCCACTCTGAAAAGAATGGTAGGTTTACGTTAACAAAAGCACCAGGAGTCTCACCTTGCTCAAATAATCTATAATTAATTGCAGCGGAAACGATTTCACCAGAGGCATCTTGCCAAGTAAAAACTTGTCCTGTTTTAAAATATAATGACATTGTAGAATTAAAAGAACCAAAATCATGTCCGTCAAAATCTACTTCGTCATACCAAGTATCATCTCCAGAACCTTCCCACATAGAAACTTTACACATATATATATCTTGATGCATAGCATCTGCATAAATGGTTAAATTATTTGTAGTCAAAATCTCTGTTCCAGCAAGTTCATCAGCAGATATTGTAATTGAGAAATCTGTAATATTTGTGGTAAAATCTGTACCATCAAAACCCAAAACGACTGTAATATTATTTGCATCAACATATATAATATTAGAAATTGTCAGTCCAGCAGCAGCATTATTTAACGTAATATTTAACGGATCAATTGTTTCATCAACAAAATTGTCATTAAATATTTCAATATTAATTTCTGAATTATTAAGTGTATTTTCAATCAAATCTGATGAAACAGAAGCGACTGCATAAGCACTTGCCGAAGTAACAGTATAAGTATAATTATCGCCTGCATTATTATTCCCATTAAGTGTAGAAAAATCAGTATTGTCAGTAACAAAACTCAATACCATTGCAGAAGTCAAAACATAATATTCCACACTTGTAGCAACCGATTGTGCTGGAATAACGCCTTGATAATTTGTACCAGTACCAGCACACGCAACAATAAAAGATGAAGTCCAGTCGTCTGTTGTATATCTGATGTAAACAGTTTCTTGCGAAGACAATTCAGCAGAAGTCGTAATACTCACGGTAACTTCATTTTGATTTTGGAGTGAACTATTATCAGAAACCGTTAATAACTCAACTGGAGCCGCATCAGTTTCCATAATTACAAAACGTCTGTTCCACCAAGTTTCATCACCTTCAAGTCTAAATGTATAAAACTTACCAGCAGAAAGAGTTTTTATAAAATCACTCGGACTATCACCAGAGTTACTTCCTCTCATTTGCCCTTCGGATGTATTCACAATCGGATTATACGTTGCAGGTGGAACGCTTCCCCATTGCAAACTCCAATCAGCATCTTGATCGACTTTAAACGCACCATCAATAACATCTGCTGTTACTTCAATAGTAATATCATAATAACCGTAATAAACTTCCATTAGGTCAGTAACACCCCATGAATTAAAATCGCCACGCAAATACTGTGCATTTACCATAAAAGCAGAAAATCCTGCCAAAACGAATAATAATAGTGTCTTTTTCATCTTGTATAATTTTAACTTCTACAATAATACGATTTTTTTTAAGAAGTTTAACATATTAGAGTATAAAATGTTAATGGATTACTGTATGAGGAGTGCAGAATAGGAATAGTAATCACCTTTTCAAAGTACCCACTAAACCACCAGCCAGACTAGCGGATTGTCGGTGTTCGGAAAACGTTCTGCACAAACGTTTACAGGCGATTTTACAGATTACGCAGAAGTGTTGTTATAGGCTGGGCTTTTAGTCACTGAAAATGTTTTTTAAGTCTTGTTTTCCATCAATAGCCATAATCTCAATAATATCATTAGTTACTTTGTAGTAGATACTATCTGAACCACAAACACAGCGTCGGTATCCTGTTTTTATACAATCAACTGCTTCAAAGGAAAAAGGTCTTTGAGCTATAATATCAAAATAATTAAAAAATGATTCAAAATATTTGTCAGCTTGTGCCTCTCCAAATTTTTTAATTCCGTAGTGATGAATTCTGATTAAGTCTTCTTTGGCAACATTACTTAATTTATATTTATCCATTAAATAAAGCCTTAGATTTTAGTAATATTTGCTCTTTGCTTTCATTTGTAAATCCACTATTTTCTGCTCTCTCCAGTTTAGATCGTAACCAGTCTATTTGACGTTGTTGATTTCTCGCTTGGCGTACTAAATCATTTACTAGCTCGCTTTTACTTGAATATTCTTTACTCTCAACTTGAGTTTTTAACCATTCGTCATTTGGTTCCGTAAATGAAATACTTTGTCTAGCCATAATAATTATATTTTGGTGCAAAGATACACCATAAATGCATCAAATGCAAGAAAAGTTTATAGATCTGCTATGTTTTTATTGTTCCAACTAACGGTAAAGTTAATTGTTTGATTTGTAATTGCTTAACATTTTCAAATTATATTCACTTTTTCTTCAATTTACCATATCGTTAGCGAAAATATTCATCGATATTTAGTCGAAGGCGATTACCGATAACGTTTTATATTTATGTTATACTCACACAATATTGCCAAAACTAACACAAAGCACAAAATTTTCATAAATATCCCTATCGCATTACAACACATAAAATTATAGTAAACAATGTTATTATAATTCTTGTAAAAATAGCAATTGCAACTTTAAAACCAAAGAAAAAATTAATAATTTGATGAAATTTAAAATATATTCAGACTATTAATACAATGAAACTAAAACTGACTAAGGGATTGTTAAACAACGGCTAACCCCTCAAAATCTGCCAGCTGGGGGATTGTCGGTGTTCGGAAAACGTTCTGCACAAACGTTTACAGGCAATTTTACAGATTACGCAGAGGTGTTGTTATGGGCTGGCAATCCTTTCAATTCATAATTTTTGCTTCTTCCTTTACTGGCTTCTATTGCAAAATATTTTTTCTATTAAATCTTGAATGTCTTGCAATGCAGTATCTTGCGAACAGTTACATATTTTGCACCTTTTAAAGTCGTTAGTTTTCTGGTAAAACCGTCTAAGCGTCGATTCTGCATTACTTGACAGCTTCCAACCTATAAATAGAATTATTTGATCGTGTTTTTGCAATAAGCTTATATCCTATATCTGCAAAATTGATATCTGAGTCTGATTCGATAAAAATCATTTTAGGAAATAACTTTCTCGGAGCTTTTTCAAAAAATGGATTCAACGCAAGCGGCTCTGCATTTTCAATATCTATTTTCAACAAATCAATTTGCTGTATGTTTTGTTCTCTTATCACATCAAGTAAAGGTCTGCACTTATGATGGTATTGCCCTCTCCGTAGTCATCAACTATGCTCGCACCACCAAGGTTTTTAGTCGATAAGGCTAAACTAAACGAACTTTCTTTATCAGCAATTCCAATTTGAAATAATTCAACTAATAGGTTACACTTATTGATTTCTATATTATATTTAGACCTCGCAATCATTGTCGGATTTGGTTCAAAAGCTAAAATCCTACCTGTTTGATTTATGTATTTTGCAGCTATTAAACTATATAGAGACATGTTTGCACCTATATCAATGAAAGTGCTATCAGGCTTTAAATATGAAGACATCAATAAGAATTCATCATATTCAAAAAATTTTGGCATAAATAATAAAAATCGATCACCAAGATTGTCCATAGGATACAATCTCAACATTATATTGAATTGTGTTTCATCAACAATTTCAGTGCGATTTTGTAGCGTAAGTTTTCGTAGAACTATTGCTATTTTGAAACCAATAATATTTTTTGGGAGTTTTTGTGCCCAATTAAATAAAACTTTTTTATACCCTCTAAATTTATAGTAACCATAAGGCGAAGTAATATCTGATTTCTCAAACTTTGTAACAATTGTTTTCATAAAAATTTAATATTACCATTTTAGCTTATTTTATCAAAAGAAAGAAATTTTTAACTACCTTTTTTTAGTCATAACAATGGAGCAATGTTGATAATAAGTCATTGCAAGAATTAACCCAATTACACCATAATTTATGTTGCAAATATAAAAAAAATTGCAATTATTTACGGTGCTAAATTATGAAACTTGACAATTTATTAATAAAACCATTTCAATAATTGTTTTTTAATCATTAACGGTCCGATAAAAATACCGAAAGACAAATTAGGGTCAGAA
>JAQVPT010000270.1 GCA_028701945.1 Bacteroidales bacterium | reverse complement strand
CGCTTTTTCTACGCCTTTTGTAGATGCATTTAGTAAATCCATTTCGATTTTCTTTTAGTTTAACAACTATTTTTAAAACTTTTTACTACAATAATAAAAACGCCAACCCATATGGATTGGCGAAAACCGTTAAAAACCGTTCAAAATGTTTAAAAATCGATTCAACAACGTTTATCAAAATCTCCTCTAATTATAGATTCCGGACTAATATCAAATTCATTATCTCCCCAGCATGGTGAACCAAATTGATCAACTTTGAAATTTTTGAATAATTCCAAGTCCTTATATTTAGTAATTGCAGGATGAGTATTTGATTTAATAAAATTTTCTAAATCAATTATTTTTAGAACACCATCAGATAGTTCTACTTTTAGCTGAAACTTTTTGTAATATTTAATATTTAGTATTTTCATTATTTAAATTTTTTTTGTTATTTTTTTCAAATTTAACACTTTTTTCCCAAATGGAATACGTATCTTAGTAGGTTAGAATTATAAAATTTTTATGGCAAAAACTAATAAGAATAGACTTGTATCTCCATTTTTAAAATGGGTAGGTGGTAAAAGACAACTTATACCTGCAATTGTTGAGAATTTGCCTAAAGGAATAAAGAACCTTAAGTATTATGAACCATTCATTGGTGGAGGTGCTGTTCTTTTTCATTTACAACCTAAAAATGCAGTAATTAATGACCTTAATGAAGAATTAATTAATGTTTACAGGGTAATAAAAAATGATTTAGAAGCTCTTATAAATGATTTAAGAATACACAAAAACAATGCAGATTATTTTTATGAAATAAGGGGTTTGGATAGGACTGATGACTTTAACAAGCTCTCTGCTGTTCAAAAAGCATCAAGAGTAATATATTTAAACAAGACTTGTTACAATGGCTTATATAGAGTTAATAATGCCGGAGAATTTAATGCTCCATTTGGTAGGTATAAAAACCCAAACATAGTTAATGAACCAACATTAAAAGCCGTAAATAAATTTTTAAACAGCAGTAATATTATTATTAACTGTGATGATTACGAAAAAGTTTTAGAGAAAGCTGACAATAATAGTTTCGTCTATATAGATCCACCCTATCATCCAATATCTGAAAGTTCAAATTTTACTGGTTATGTGCAAGGTGGTTGGAATATGTATGATCAAGTGAGACTTAGAGACAATTGCGATAAATTAAACGAACGTGGTGTTAAATTATTAATTTCAAACTCCTCTGCATCATTTATTAAAGATATTTACGAAAATTATAAAATAATCAATGTAAAAGCGACTCGGTATATAAATTCTAACGCTTCTGGCCGAGGAGAAATAGACGAAGTACTAATTAAAAACTATGAGTAATTCTAAAAACGATCTTGCTTGGGTAAAATTATTCGATAAATACAAAATTATTGAAAGAGTTTTAGTTGACGGACAATTTGAAATTTCATCAACAGATATTAATGTATATAGAGAAGCAAGATTGATGACAAAATTCGATCATCGTTCTCAACTTCCAGAAATATTCGCTAAAAACAAATTATCTATTTTGCCAACATCAAGAGGTGGATATAAAATTGGCACATTTGAAACATTTTGTAACTTCAACAAGGATGAAATTAGAATATCACCTATTGAATTCCCAAGTTTTTTAGAAAGCATTGATTATAAAAATATTACAAGTGAAGCTACAGCTATTAATTGTAGTTTTGTTTCGAGAATTTTGCACGATTTCACAGAAGAAGAAAGTCTATTTCCTACTGTAAGTGGAAGAATGGGATCTTCAACATTTGGTTTTAATATTAATTCACTACAAGGAGTACAAAGTTTAAAGATTGAAAATTCACAGGTAGAAATTGATGGAGGTTATGAGGGAGAAACATCATTAAACCTAATTGAAGCAAAAAATTACATATCTGACGATTTCTTAATTAGACAATTATACTACCCATTTCGTCTTTGGAACGAAAAAATTCAAAAAAAAGTTAGACCAATATTCTTAACATATTCAAACGGTATTTTCCATTTAAGAGAATATGAATTTTCAGATCTTAATAATTATAATTCAATATCTTTAATTAAGCACAAAAAATATGTAGTTCAAGAGGGTAGTTTCAATTTGGAGGTTATAGCTGAAATTCTTGACACTACAAATGTAATTGCTGAACCACATGTTCCTTTTCCCCAAGCAGACAGTTTTGAACGAATAATAAACTTATGCGAGCTTCTATTTCATAAAGATTTCTTAAGTAAAGAAGAAATAACATCAAATTATGATTTTGACTCTAGACAAACAGATTACTATTTTAATGCCGGAAAATATCTAGGATTAATCGAAAATTATCGTGATCCAAAAAACCATCACATTGGCTGCACTTTATCTAAAAGAGGCAAACAAATTTTTACTGTCAATCTAATTGATAGACAAAAGGAATTTATAAAACTTATTGTTTCTCATTCTGTATTTAAAAAATCATTAAAACTTCATCTTGATCTTGGTGAAATGCCACCTAAAGAATCAATTATTGAGATAATGAAACATTCTAATCTTTATAATGTTGGTTCAGAATCAACCTATTTCAGGAGAGCATCGACAATTTTGGGATGGATAAACTGGATAATTAACCAAATTGAAGAATAAAAAATAGCAATTGCTTAATCGAAACTGACAAGCAAAACCCTTCGATTACCTCAGAAACAAATCTAACAAAACTATACATCGTACAAATTGTAATTACAACTTAATAGACTAGAAAAAAATTGGTATCCGTTTAAAATTTTAAACTTAAAATAACCTAACCCTCCCATTTCAACCACAACTCTACTCTTCCCGTTTCTTATGCTTTAGCTTACGATTGTATTTCTTTCTACTTTTGTAAAAGAATGAGCGTAATCTCCCCCGTATATCTTTATTGGCTTCAAATTCACCTTTACGGTTTGCCTTAATAATATCTTCTTTACTAATCTTAGACTTTGATTTCTTTTTTGGCTTACGTCCCATTCTAATTTAAACTTTTATCTATATATGTTTAAGGATATCAAGCAGATGATCCCACCACATTTTAACAGTTTTAATCTCTATTTTTTCATCGGGACTATGAACGGCTCTAAGTGTAGGTCCAAACGAAATCATATCTAAATCAGGATATTTTTCGAGGAATAAACCACATTCTAATCCGGCATGTATAGCCCTTACAACGGGCTTTTTGCCAAATATTCTTTCATAGCTTGCAACTGATTTTTTCAATATTTCTGAATCAGGATTTGGTTCCCAACCCGGATATCCGTCACTATGATTTACAATAGCTCCGGCTAGTTTAAAAACAGAAGCTACCATTTCGCGAATATCGTGTTTGCCACTATCTACCGAGCTTCTTTGGCTTGTAACTACCAAAATCTGATTAGTTCCAACATGCTTTACTGATGCAAGATTAGTAGAGGTTTCAACTAAATTCTCAACTGCCTTGCTCCATGCATGTACACCATGAGGACAAGCATACAAAGCTCTCAATAATTTTTTCTGATTCGATTTTTTAATTACATTTTCGGGCAGCTCAATTTCTTCTAACTTGAACTTAATATCTGGTTCGGCAATTTTAAGCTCTTTGCTAATAGTTTTAGAAAAACAATCGAATTCCTTTTTTAACTCGTCGATATATTTAGTTTTAATCGTAAACTCAGCATAGGCTTCACGTGGAATTGCATTTCTTTTATTTCCACCATCAATTTTAGCAAGCTTAATTCCATATTCTTCGGTAAGTCTAAGCAAAAAACGTGTTATTATTTTATTGGAATTACCCAATCCTTTATGTATTTCGTCTCCACTATGTCCGCCTTTTAAACCACTAACAGAAACTTTATAAGCGGAAGATTTTTTCGGGATTTTTTTTGTTTTATAATTAAAAGTAGCCAAAGTATCAATTCCACCGGCACATCCAATAAAAATCTCGCCTTCGTCTTCCGAATCAAGATTAAGTAAAATTTTCCCTTTAAAGAAACCTTCCTGGAGTTCAAAAGCACCGGTTAAGCCTGTTTCTTCATCTACTGTAAATAAACATTCTATAGGTCCGTGTTCGAGTTTATCGGAAGCCAAGATTGCAAGTGCGGCAGCCATACCAATACCATCGTCGGCACCTAATGTTGTGCCTTTAGCTTTTACCCATTCGCCATCAATGTATGGGGTAATGGGGTCATTGTCGAAATCAATTTCAACATCAGAATTAGCTTCACAAACCATATCCATGTGACTTTGCAAAACTACAATTGGTTTATCCTCCATTCCCGGAGTACCTGCTTTGCTGATTAATACGTTCCCAATTTCGTCTCGTTTTGTTGGCAAGCCATATTTTGCTCCAAAATCGAGTAAGTATTGCATTATTTTTTCTTCCTTTTTACTTGGACGGGGCACCTTGGTTATTTCTTCAAAAATTGTCCACACTTCGGTGGGTTCTAAATTACTTAATACTGACATGATTTAATATATTTTAAATTTCTCCTAAAATTACATTATTTATTTATGTAAGTCAAAAAAAAAAATAGCATGAATTTTTATTTAATAAGATATGTATTTTTGAATTTTCGCTATATTTGTTAACAAATGACAAGATATATTTCTATCATAGTATTTGCTGCCCTAATTATAATTTTAGGCAATTCTTGCAAAAAGGAGAATAAAAATATTTTTACCGGTACAATCTCTGAAATGATTAGTGGCACTCCAGCTGAAAATGTTGAAATTATTATTGAAGTAAATGAGCTAAAATCTGCTGGTTTTTCAACCGGATTTGAGGAAATAGGGCGTGTATTTACTGACGATAACGGAGAGTTTGAATTTGAAACAGGTTCAT
>JAQVPT010000269.1 GCA_028701945.1 Bacteroidales bacterium | reverse complement strand
AAGATGCTTTGTTGAATACAGCCTTCGATACCTGTAGGCATGCCATCGGAACCAAGGATTAAGTCTTTGCCAGGCATAAAACTTGCATCATCAATAAGCATTCTAAAAGGATTGTTGGCTTTGCAATACTCTTTGTCGAGACGGTCGCTATAAATGACAGAATCCATATTAAAATTTGGTTGCATACTTAGAATTATACCTAAATCTTTAGCTCTAAAAGCTTGTTGTTTAGAAATAAATTGGGCGTGTTCTAACCTGACAGGAAATTTGCCTAAGCGATTTTTATTTTCCTCTAAGCAAGTTATAGCCTGTTCAATTGCGATATCACCAATGCAATGAATTGCTATTCCCGTATTGAAATCCAAAATCTGTTCAATTTTTTGAGATAATTCATTGTTTGTGTATGTTAAAATTGGGTTTGGATTGATTTTATAGTCTTTTATTGCAGCAGTATAAGCACCTAATGCTCCGTCAGTAAAGATTTTAACACCTTTGCAAACAGATTTTTGTTTATTATTAAATTTTGGAAAAAAATCTGGCGATGTCCATATTTCTGTACGATCGTTTTGTTCAGTATCTGATAAAAAATCAATAATTGAAATATCCGTAACAAACATGTCAGATGCGAAATAAACGCCTTTTGAAAGAAATAGATTTAAAGCAGTTTCATAATTGTCTTTATTGAATTTGTACAATGCCGAAATATATGATATTATCTGCATTAAGTTCTTCTCAACCCAATTTTGATTGTTATTGTTTTTTACCCAGTCGGGAAAATCTTTTTTTATTAATTCGGCAGCAGCTTCATTAAACAGATATTTATGTAATGAATTGTTTATGATAATCAGTGGAGGAAACTTGTTGATATCTGTGTCAGAAAACTCGTAATAAGAGTCAAACCATCCTTTCGCAATTGTAATATTAGAGTGTTTATTTTCGCTAATAGTTTGTAGGGCTTTATCTTTTGAGTTGATATTAAACAAATCAATTGCCTTATTCAGTGCTGAATAGGTAAAAAAGTGATTGTGATAATCTTTAAGTAATGGAATTTTTATCATTAGTCGTCTTCGTAAATAAGTTCATCGTCATCATCTATTTGCCCTAAGACTTTAAATTCGGTGCGTCTGTTTTTTTGACGACCTTCGGGATTGTCTGTACCATCGGGATTACTGTTAGGTGCAATTGGCTGGTTTTTCCCATATCCTTTTGCCACGAGTCGCTCTTTACCAATGCCTTTATTAATAAGGTAATCCACAACTGATTGAGCTCTGTCTTGGGATAGTTGCATGTTAAAAGCCTCAGTGTCAATACTGTCAGTATGAGAGCTTATTTCGATTATTATATCGGGATACGATTGTAGAACTTCGTAAATAGTATTATTAATTGTGGTTTTTGCGACACTTGTGAGTTCTGATTTGGCGAACTCATAATAGATATTTTTTACGATTAGAGACTGAGCTGGGAAAGTACTAACCATAATTGCATCCATTACAATGGTGTCTGATCTTGTAATACCTTTCGTTGTTAGTGGTAGTCTTATGTCTTTTTTATTAACGTCTTTTACTGAAATTACATAATCTTTTCCTTGTTCTAAATTGAAAAAATAATGTCCAGGAGTTGTAAGGCTAGTTTTTACAAAATACTCTTTGTTGCCGTTTACAATGTAGAGATTCACAGGATAATCATAAAGCAATTCAATTTCATCACTTTTATCAAGTATATCAAGACCAATGTTTAAATTTTCTATGTATTCGTCTTTAATACTAAGAAAGAAAAGCGAATCGGTAATTCCAAAAACTTTTCCAGTTACGGCGATGTTAATAAAATCTTTGTGAATGAACTCGTATATGTCATCGCAGCAATTTTCGTGGCGTAAAGAGTATCCTCCGCTACGGTTTGATGTAAAGAAACCTCTTTGTCGGGAGTCTTCGAGAATATAATAAAGGTCGTCAAAACTTGAATTTATTGGATATCCGACATTTTTGGGTCCTTCAAAACTTTTTCCTTCTCCAAATGTTTTGTAAATATCGAAACCTCCCAAACCGGGATGTCCTTCGGAGCTAAAGTAAAGAGTTTTTGTGTCTATATTATAATAGGGGGTAATTTCATCTAGTATAGTGTTGATTTTTCTTCCACAGTTTTTAGGCTCTTTCCATGTTTCTTTTCTTGGGTCGTAATATGTGAACCAGATATCTTTACCGCCTCTGCCTCCTTCACGGTCTGATACGAAATATAGGATATCAGTGCTTTTTCTTGAAAGTCCTATTGTAGGCATGGTATTGCTAGTTATGGGGTCGTTTATTATTTCGGGTAATGCGATTGGTTCTTGCCATTCATTGTTTTTAAGTTCTGACACATATAATTTGCATACCATAGTATGTTTAAAATCTTTTTCACATCTTGAAAAATAAAATCTTTGTTTGTCGTCTGAGAATGCGCCATTTCCTGTGTTAATGTTATCTCCATTAATAGTTTTGTTCCATTCACCAAGGTTTTTCCATTTGTTGCTTCCTTGACGTTGAGCAATATAAAATTTGCGAGTTGGAAGAGTGTCATGTTCGGGGTCGTAAAATTTTATTTCTTTTTCGGGTAGTGAAGCGAATATTAGTTTATTATCATCGTACGGAATAGGCGAAAACTCAATATGTGGTTTGTTAACGGTATTATCAAGCAGACTTATTATAACATTTAGTGAGCTATCTTTTAAGATGGGAATAGAGGCAATTCCTTCGATATAATCTTTCGCAAGTCTGTTATAATCTTTTAAGTCACTTTCGCGTTTGGTTTCCGAAATAAAAAGTTCAAAATATTTAGTGGCATTTTCATAATCGGAGAGAGTATGAAGACAACGAGCATAATTAAATAAATCAATAAAATTTTTTTTGGGCTCAGTTCTATATGATTTTAGAAGATAAACTTTCGCTTCACGATAATTTTTTTCACGCAAGTATAGATTTCCAAGTGCACTTAGAACTTTCGGTTTGTTTGGTTTTAGTTCATCATAAATAAGGTAATAATCAATTGCAGAAAAAATGTCCCCCGATTTATGAGCGGTTTTCGCCTTTTTCAAAACTTGCATTGGCCGATAAGTTTGGGTTTCAGAGTTTTTATCTTTTTGTCCAAAACTTATGGTATTAAAAATTATTATTATTAATGTTAAGAGATAAATTTTTTTCATAATCATAATCAGTTTGCTTTTCACCCTAAAATTTTATAGTATTCTTAGTTTCTGAAAAATCAGATTTGCTTTCATTATTTTAATATCTATCACAAGGGAGTGCTATTTTGGTGAGTGTTTTTGTTAAATTTTTGTAAATAATCGAAATTTCAAAAGCTCCTCTGTTGTTAGTCGCAGCACTTAATTTTGAGATGTTGATATCATAACTTAAACCAATATCAAAATCATATAACCCAACTCCTCCTGTAAATATAATAGCATCGAATGTGTTGAATGATGTTCGTCCTTGTATTCCGAAAAATGCTTTTTCAATCATTTTACCTTCAGGCAATAAATAGTATCCTAGAGTACTAATTATCCAGTCTCCAGCTCTTTTGTGATACATAGTCAATAAGTTTGGTTTAATGATAATGTTCTTTTTTAATGCAAATTCAACACCTCCATTTATCACTAATCTCATAGGTAATTTATCTTCGGTTCTTAAAAAAGATTCTTTAGGATTTATTATATGAAATAGTGCTAATCCTGCAAAAGGGTTTAACCTGTCTGATTTACCTTTATATGAGAAGCCTAGATTGAGATCTGGATAATTAATGTTTTCGTCCCATGCGTTAAGATTATTAGGTAATTCGGGGTCAAAATATCCAGAGTTTGGGTTATATTGACTAGGAAGAGTTAAACCATCTAATGAAAAAGATTTAACAATATATCCTAATTGAACACCAATTCCAAAATTATGGATATTATCGATTGTAAGCATGTAATTTCCCGAAAGAAATAGTTTATTTACTGTAAGTTGGCTGCTTCCTGATTTGTCGTTGACGAAAAATACTCCAAGACCGAAATTGGAATTCTTGTTTAATTTGAATGGTTTATCAAAACCAGCCGAGATTGTGTTGTATGGAACGCCGATTGCACTCCATTGAGTACGATAATTATTAGTAAAACGCCAATTACCGTCAAAAAAACCTGTTTCGGCAGGATTTAATGACATCGGAGAAGCATAAAATTGACTAAAGTGAATGTCTTGTGCATTCACGTTTTGAGTTGATAAACAATAAATTATAATTGTCAATAAAAAAATAATTGTCTTTTTCAATGCTTAATGTTTTATAATTCGCTCAAATATAGTATTTTTGTTTGGAAAGAAACAAATTTTACTAAAAAAAAGCATTGTTACATGAAAAAAAGTCTGGTTTTATTCTTTGGATATTTATTGTTATTTACTTTTGGTGCTTTTTCACAGGTGGTTGTTAGTTTTAATGCCCCTGTACCAAATCCTTGTGCTCCAGTAAACATTAATTTTACAAATACTTCGACAGGCTGTTCAGGAACTGAAACTTATTCTTGGGTGTGTACTGGAGTTGGATTTTCCGAGCTTGAAAATCCAACATTTACGTTTTCTAGTGGAGGCGTTTATACAGTTAAATTCACTCTTACCTGCGATGGAATACCGTATGTTGAAACTACTGAAATTACAATTTATGATAGTCCTACTGCTAGTTTTGATGATACACAATTAAAGGGTTGTGTTCCATACACTGCAAACTTTACTGACCAATCAACGCAAGGAGATGGAATAATTGAAAACTGGCAATGGTTTTTTGGAGATGGCAATAGTTCTACCTTACGAAATCCTTCTAATCTGTATGAGATCGGAAGAG
>JAQVPT010000027.1 GCA_028701945.1 Bacteroidales bacterium | reverse complement strand
ACGACATGTATCAGGAATTAGGCAATATTCCGGCTGCCTCTATAACATATTTTAATTAGTTACACTTGCAACAGTACAATTATCATCTGTTGTTGGTGTTCCGAGAATTACGCCGCTTGCTGTACAATTATCAGGATCTGTATTTACTGAAACATCTGTAGGACAAGTTATTGTAGGTAATTCAATATCTGTAACAGTTACAAGTTGCTCACAAGTTGCAATATTACCTGAACCGTCTTCTACTGTCCATGTTACTGTAGTTGTTCCGATTGGGAATGTTACAGGAGCATCGTTAGTTACACTTGCAACAGTACAATTATCATCTGTTGTTGGTGTTCCGAGAATTACACCGCTTGCTGTACAATTATCAGGATCTGTATTTACTGCTACTGCGATTGGACAAGTGATAGTTGGTAATTCAATATCGGTTACTGTTACTAGCTGTTCACAAGTTGCAATATTACCTGAACCGTCAGTTACTGTCCAAGTTACAGTTGTTGTTCCGATTGGGAAAGTTGCAGGAGCATCGTTTGTTACAGATGCTACAGTACAATTATCATCAGTAGTTGGTGTTCCGAGAATTACGCCGCTTGCTGTACAATTATCAGAATCTGTATTTACAGAAACATTTGTAGGACAAGTTATTGTAGGTAATTCAATATCTGTAACAGTTACAAGTTGATTACAAGTTGCGAAGTTTCCGCTATAATCAGTAACTGTCCAAGTAATAGTTGTTGTACCCAAAGGATATGGGTCGGATAATGCTAGCATATCGCTTCTTACTCCAGTTACTGTATTTACTCCACAATTATCATTAACTGTTGGAGTTCCAATTACAACACCTGTTGCTTCACAAGAACCAGTATCACTATTTACTGCAACATCAGCTGGACAAGTTATTGTTGGATCCTCAGAATCTAAAACAGTAACTATAATATCAGCAGCATCACAATTTAAAGGATTGATTACTTCACAAATCTGATATGATAAATTGTATGTTCCAACTGCTAAACCAGCAGGGATATTCAAATCACCGTTGGCTGATATTGTAACACCTGTTATGCCACCATCATTTGTTAAAGTAATAGTTACATCATTAAAATCAACTGGTATAGCATCAAGTAAGTCATTAGATAAAACATTTCCAGCAATTCCGCCAAGCTCACAATCAACAGGAGTAGATGTAAAATCGTCATCAACTGCACCAATACCTGTTGCGAGTACTGTAACAAATACCTGAGCATCATCACAATTACTAGGATTTAAGACTTCACAAATTTGATAAGTCAAATAGTAAGTACCAGCTGGTGTTCCCGGAAGAACATCAACAGTACCATCAGGATTAAGAACTAAATATCCGTTATCTTCAGGAATTGTTTCTGTCAAACTTACTTCTGTAGGATTAACGGGATTTCCATTCAATAAATCATTATCAAATACAACTACAACCGCAGTTTCGCCAGCAAATCCATTAACATTATAAGCATAATCATCATTTGCAATTATTGTATCAGCACCCACTGTGATAATAACATCAGCATCATCACAATTATTAGGATTTAAAACTTCGCAAATCTGATAAGTAAGAACATAAGTCCCTTCAGGAGTTCCAGGAGCTAAATCTACGCTACCATCAGGATTTAAAGTTAAATATCCGTTAGGTTCTGGGACTGTTTCTGTAAGGATTACTTCAGCAGGATTAACAGGATTTCCGTTTAACAAATCGTTGTCAAACACGTTAAGAATCCCAGTTTCTCCTGTGTAACCGTTAACATCAGAATCAATATCGTCATTTGCAATAATTGGTGTGGCTGCAACGGTTACAGTTACAATTGCATCATCACAATTTGTAGGATTAATAATTTCACAAATCTGATAAGTTAAAGTATAAGTCCCTTCAGGTGTACCAGGAGCTACGTCCACAGTTCCATCAGGATTTAAAGTTAAGTATCCATTAGGATCAGCAACAGTTTCAGTTAAATTAACGTCTGCAGGATTAACTGGACTGCCACTTAGCAAGTCGTTATCAAACACATTAAGCACTGCAACTTCTCCGTCATAACCATTTACATCATAAGCAAAATCATCGTTCGCAATAATCGTAGCCGCTGCAACAGTGATAGTTACAATCGCATCATCACAATTTGTAGGATTTACAATTTCGCATATTTGATAAGTTAAAGAGTACGTTCCTTCAGGTGTTCCAGGAGCTACGTCCACTGTTCCGTCAGGATTTAAAACAAGATATCCGTTTGGTTCAGGAACTGTTTCTGTAAGCGTTACTTCTGCTGGATTAACTGGATTTCCATTTAATAAATCGTTATCGAACACATTTAAAACATCATTTGCTCCAGTATTTCCATCAATACCACCTGCAGTATCGTCATTTGCAATAATTGCAGGAGATTCAACTGTAATAGTAACAATCGCATCATCACAATTTGTTGGATTTGCAATTTCACAGATTTGATAAGTCAATGTATAAGTTCCCTCTGGTGTTCCAGGAGCAAGATCTACACTACCATCAGCATTAAGCGTTAAATTCCCTGTTGGATCAGCAAGAGTTTCGGTCAGAATTAAATCAGCAGGAATTACTGCTAACCCGTTTAACAAGTCATTTCCAAAAACATTAAGAATATTCACTGCTCCATCATAACCATTTATCGGTCCGCCATTATCATCATTTGCAATAATAACATTGATTGGATTAGTAATCTCGTCATCCTCATCATTTCCTGGTTCTGGATCAAATTGGTCTATATCGGTAATTGTTGAAACATTAAGATAATCAACACCTGCACCAGGTAAATTAACTGTAACTGTAATGTTTAAAATTGCAGTTCCTGGGAAAGGTATATTTGCAATACTCCAAATTCCAGTAATATCATCATAAGTACCAGACAATGTGTTATGGGAAACATAAGTGTAACCATTAGGCAACAAATCTGTAACTACAACATTATCAGCATCAGTAGGACCATAATTTGTTACTGTTAAAGTAAACACAATATCATCGCCTACATAAGGTGTGCTGTTATCAACATCTTTCACAATTCCTAAATCAGCTTGCGATCGAATTGGAGTAATAACTGTCGAAGTATTATTTGTAAGGTCTGGATCAGTAATACCGTCAGTATTTGTAATTGTTCCTGTATTTACAATACTGCCACTAGCATCATCTTCAACTACACCTCTAAGTATAATCGAACATCTTCCGCCAGCTACAATTGTTCCTTGATTTCCAGAACCTGTCCATCCGCCATAATTGGCTTGACATCTTGAAGCCATAAAGCTCGAAATACCTGCTGGTAACAAATCTGTAATTTCAGAATTCGTAACATCACTAGGTCCATGATTAATATAAACTAAAACATAATAAATTGAATCTCCTGCCGTAATTTCCAATGGATTTATCATCAAAGCATAAGGATCAGCGAATAATATGGTATTATCAATTGGAATAATTGCAGGGTCAATCTGAATTTTAATAATTTCAAGATCTGCAACAACATCAACAAGAGTTATTATTGTTGAAGTATTATTTGTTGGATCAGAGTCTGGAGTATCAGATTCCACAACTGCTGTATTAGGAATATCAGCGGTAACACTACTACGAACAGTTCCTCTTATTAATAATTGGAGTGTAGAAAGTGGAGTCATTGTTCCAACAACATAAGCATTTGTCCATGCTTGCCAAATAGTTCCACCATCGATAGAATACTCTGGATTTGAAATAATAGCGAGATTTATAACATCATTTACATGCACATTAAGAGCATCAAAAGTATTACTATTATTTGTAACATCAATTGTGTATTCTATTGACTCGCCAGCCACTACAGAAGCAGGACCAGTTTTAATTATCGAAACATCTGCCTCCTCGTTAAGTGGAGTATAAATAGTTTCTTCATTATTAGTAATATCTGGATCTGGCACATCAGAAGTAACAGAAGCTGTATTAGGAATAGGATCAACATTTGGGAAAGGGCTAGCATCTATAATTGTACCTTTTATTCTAATAGAATAACTTGCACCATCAGCTAAAGTTCCAATATTCAAGCTACCAGTCCAAGGGCTTAACCAAGTTCCACCACCATCAATAGAGTATTCTACTCCAGAAATTATAGCGGGATCAATAGCATCGGTAATTATAACATTAGTTGCAGCACTTGGTCCATAATTAGTTATAGTTATTTGATAAACTATGTCGCCACCAATAACTACTGAGGTTCCTATTGCTTGTTTTGAAAGATTCAAATCTGCAGATTGAACTATTGTTGTAATAACCGTTGATTCATTATTAGTTAAATCTGGGTCAAAAGTATCTGAACTATAAATTGTACCAGTATTTGTGAAAGTTCCAGTTGCATCTGTATCAACATCTCCACGAATAAGAATATTATTCACTCCTGGGAAGTCGAAATCAGCGAGCATTCTTGTACCACCCCACGAAAACCATGAATTACCAAAATTCAATGAATATTCTGGATTAGTAATTCCTGCTGGTAGCATATCTGTAATTAAAGCGTTAATTGAATGATCAGGTCCATTATTAAGGACGCTTAGGAAGTAATATATTTTTGTTCCGGCCGTAATAACTGAAGGAGCAACTGTAATAAGTCCTGCAGGATTTCCAACAGGAAGATTTGAGGGGTCAATCTGAGATTTGACAATCGAAACATCTGATGTTTTAATAATTGTTATCGTAACAATAGCCTCATCACAATTTGTTGGATTTAAAACTTCACAAATTTGATAAGTTAAAGTATAAGTTCCACCAGGAGTGTTTGGAGCGACATCAACTGAACCATCAGGATTTAAAGTAAGAGTTCCTGTTGGATCAGGAGTAAGTTCTGTAAGTATGACTTCAGCCGGATTAACAGGGTCTCCATTTAATAAATCATTATCAAAAACATTAAGAACATCTGTTTGACCAGTTGTACCATTAATACCAGTAGCAGAATCGTCTATTGCAATAATTGGCGTTGCGGTTACAGTAATTGTTACAGTTGCCTGATCGCAATTTGTTGGATTAGCAATTTCACATATTTCATAAACAAGATAATATGTCCCAGCTGGAGTTCCAGGAGCAACAACCACATCAGTTCCTACTAAAGTAACATTTGGATCTGTTGAGCTAATAAATCCAAGATTAACATCCAAAGGATCAACTGGCAAACCATTTAAAAGGTCATTAACTAAAATATTTGTAACAGCAATTCCACCATCATATCCGTTAATTGTACCACTATCATCAACAGCAATAATCTCCAAAGCATTGTTCACAGTTATTTGTGTTGTAACAGAACATCCAAAACTATCAAAAACAGTAATATCATAAGTTCCAGCACTTAAACCACTAAAAACATTTGAAGCTTGAGGAGCTCCACCATCAAGAGAATAAGTATATCCCGGAGTTCCGCCACTTGCAGCGACTGTTATTTCACCATCGTTACCATTAAAACTACTAATCTCAGCAGTTACAGATAAACTCATCAATAATTCTGGTAATACAGTTACCTCTACATTCGCACAAGAAGAAATTCCACAAGAATTTTCCCATGCTGCATAGTATGTTGTTGTTACAGATGGAGAAGCAATACTTAAATTATTTCCAGTTCCGATAAGTGTGCCAGCACAAGAACCAGTGTACCAGTTTAATATATCTCCTGAGCCGCCTGTTGCAGTAAGAACAATATTCCCAGCATCATTAAAACAAACGCTACTATTATCGGATACTGCCGAAGTTGGAGCTAAAGGCAATGGATTAACAATAACCTGAATTGGCAGTTTATTCGGGCTAATACATGAACCACCTAATCCTTCAGAAACATAGTACGTAAACGTTCCTGCTGTTGCTGTCGAAGGAGTAATTGACAATTGTGGTGCTCCACTGAGTGTTGAATAATAATATAAAGTATATGAAGGGTCGCTTGCAGTTGCAGTTAGAGGAGTTGCAATATCGTTTTGACAATAAGTAATCGGACTTGTTGCAGTTGGGCTTGTAATCATATCAACAACTTCAATAGTAAATTCAAAATAACATGAAGTCGCACCCGGAGGAACAGCAAAATATGTGCTTACACCAGGTGTTGCAGGAAACGGAATAGTAATTGTATATTCTACAGAAGTTCCTGTTACAGGATATTCATTATAAAATCTTGAACCGGAAGGCAAATGCCCAGATACTTCTGTAATCGGAATACTTGAACCAACATTACATTTTAAAAACTCAAGAACTGTTGGAGTAGCAAGACAATTTGCAGTTACAAAAGAACTTGCGTCAATTGAAAATACATACGGAACTAAAATTGGTTCTCCAATACAACCACCCGACATTTGATACCCTTGCATTGTTGATTGGTTTGTGAAAGTTGTATTACTTATTTGACCAACTCCGTTCATATAACCATTAATAATTATTTCTGGGTCACAATTCACATTCGAAAGAATTACACAATCTTCGGTAACTTTAATTTTATAAGTTAATGTTCCAAGCAAATCGTTTGGATCTGCTGGTAATGGCAATGTTCCAATATCCCAAACAATTGAACCGTTTGCACCCAAAGAAGGATCAAAATAAACATTATTAGGTGTTGGTAAAGGAGTAAAGAATATTTGAGCAGAACTACTTACATAAGAGGAAGCAAAAGGAATTGGAACAATTAATTTGGCATTATCAATCGGTTCAGTTCCTTTATTTTTAACATCTATGGTAATTTCTATTTCATTTCCTGGCTGTGCAACTAATGGGTCGCCTGTAAGATAAGGAACAGCATTAATACTTTGAATTGTTGTTTGAGCTTCTGGTGTTGGAATATATGCATCTACAGACATCGCCATCATAAAAATTGTATAAGTATCTTGAGTTGTCCCATATCTGAATTGTGCAGAAGTTTGATTATTTGTAATCACAGAATTTCCAGAGTTTGGAATATCAAACATTGAAATATCAATTCCTGTATTATTTAATAAATTAGGATTTCTGGAATTACCTCCAGTAAAGATTGAACTATTAAAAAAGTTATTCGTTGAATTCCCAGCATGACTAATATCTACCCAATTTGTATTTGCATGATTACGTATTTGCAAATAGTCACCAGAGATATTTCTATCGCCTTCACCAGCAATAACACCAAGTTTCATATTTACGTTTCCACTTTGGGTAGTATTAAATCCTGAAACTGGGATAGTATAATTGGCTGTTACATTTCCTGCTACGTAAGCATGACCGTCAAAAACAGTAACATCACGCCAATTCATTTTCGAATTTTCGTAAATAACAATCATTCCCCATCCACCATAATATCCAGTACTACCACCGTTACCTTCTCTGAGTGCAACATTACCAACAAAGTATTCACCAATTCCATACTGACGTACATAATCTGTTACTTCAACATAAGCCGAATACATTTGCCCATGATTAGTTACTGGATAATAAATATCATTTGAATTAGCAGTTACTGTGGTATATGAAGCCGCCCCAGGTCCTTTTAAAAGAACTTTTTGCTTATCGAAATTAACTGTTACTCCACTTTTGGTTACAGAGAAAGTTAATGGGCTATTCCCTCCATCGTGTGACCTACCAGTCCAATAAAGACCAGCATAAACAATATTAGAACAATCTGGATTTGCCCCATTCTCTGTTGACAAACTAAGATTTGCCGAAGACGAATTTAAAGTTGTAATATCACTATCAACATCAACATACATCATCGAATTATTGTTTGAGGTATTATCCCCATAACTTACAGGTGTTAAATTCGTATTACCAACTAATGTAAAATCACCTTTTACATTATAAATAAATTTCGCTGGAGTATATTGAGAGCTCCTCTGAGTAAACGATTTTATTACCTGTGCCCTTAAATCACTAATTCCGCTTGTTAGAAGTAGAATAAATGTGAAAATTAAAGAAAGTCTCGCATATTTGGATGTAAGTAATTTGTTTTTCATAACTGTAATTTTAATTTTATAAAAATATTTATTGGGCTATGCTAATATCATAAAGTAAGATGTAATTACCATCTTTCGGATTGGCCAGTAAAGAGTTAATATCTTTTGAACTAACCAGTACATCAGATCTTAAAACAATGTACTTTAGTTTAGGCAAATGATTTAAGTTGTTTAAATCTAACTTCGCATATTTTTCATTTTCGATGTTGATTATCAAAATCTCGATTTCATTCAAATCTCGATTCTTTTGATAAACCGCAGAAATATCAGAGAGTTTTACAAGAATTACTTTTGGGCTTTCTTCACCTACTATTTTGACATTCTCTTTTGATAAAACTGCAGTTGCATTAAAATCATAATAGAGACTTCGCAATTTTTCCAAATCACTATTAGTTGATTTGGAGGAAACGGTATTTTTGAAATAACTATCTATCTCTATAGCTGATTGACTATATATATAATTATTGAACGTTAACATTATTGCTAAAATCAATACTGAAAAACTAATTGTTGCTTTCATAATTTTTATTTTTTTATTTACTCGTTCTACTTTAAATACTTTAGAAAAATAGAGGTTTATTTTCACTGATTTTTTTGATCAATTACAATAATTCCTTTAATTACTTTTCTAATGTGAGTAGAAACATCAAAACAATGTTTTTGTTTAGACTAATTCTATTTAATTTATAACTGAGTTGAAAACAAATTTATATTCCACTGTATTACAACATGTTAAAACTTAACAAAAAGGCTTGTAATTTAGAAAATATGTTTAAAAACACATCTTATTCTAAATAAGGATGCGAGATAATTTGCTGTTGATATAAAAATTGGATTGGAAAATTTATGGTTGAGAGTCTTTTCACTGATAACGATTATTAATAAACATGAAGCATTATTAGGCAATTTTTTCATTAAAAAAATCATCGTTGCCCGGATGAATTTTAAAAAAATCATTTAAGGCTTAAAATATTTCATGAACCATCTAAAAGTTGGAAGTGTTTGTGTGCTCGTTATTATTAGAAAACATGGTTAAAACCTAATTCAGTCCTAAAAAAATGGTCGAAAGAAAATCCGACCACATGTGTTACTATATTTTTATAATCTATAAAATATTTAATCAGCATCTTCATCAGGATTTTCGTAAGGCTCTTCATACTTGTCCGAGAACTCATCTTCCTCATCATTAACAGCATCACTCATATAATCTAACTCTGCATATTTATCGGCGAACTCTTCTTTACTTGCAACCTTTAACATACCATCATCGTTATAGTCGTCATCTTCAAGAATAATATCCATCGCTTCTTGATTTGTCATCCTTACTAAATATATCTTTTCGTCAGTTTCAAAAGGCAAAGCACTAACAAGTCTCCCCTCTTTATTGGTAAATTGTATCAGATGCTGACTAAATCCTTCAGGATATGTAAGCTTTATTTGTTCCTGAATTTCTTTTGATAACTTCTCGAAATCCTGAATTACTCTAAGTTTAGCGATGCTCATAATAATAAAATATTGACGTTAATTTTTCTTTTAATATTCGGTGTAAATGTGTAAAAAAAATTATATACTTGAAAGAACTTTGATGAAAATTTATGAAAAAAGATTTTTTCTTCTTTTTATGCTTTTAAAAACTTCAAAATTAAGATGTTTTGAAGTAGGATATTTTGTGATTTCCCACTAAATGCCTATCTTTACACCAAACACCAATGGCATAAATATTGTTTTCAAATTAAACCAAAATTTATCACGCTATGAAAAAGATTTTACTTTTATTATTTGCACTTATAAGCGTTACAATAGCCTTTGCACAAAATGATAGTCTAAGTTATGAAGATTTTCAAAAAAATTACGAAGATTTCTTAAAACAAGAATCCCAAGCCTTCGAGAAATACAAAGAAGACAGAGATACAGAATTTTCGAACTTTTTAAAACAAGATTGGGAAAGTATTGAATTATTAAAACAAGGGAAACCAATTTCGCTCCCTGGACCTAAAGAAATCCCAATTTTTAAACCCGAAAAAAGTAATATTCCAATAAAAAAAGTCCCAGAAAAGAAAATTACAGAAATTAAATTACCAGAAAAGCCCAAAATTCAGTTAGAATTAAGACCACTTCCTAAGCCAAAACCAATTGCAGCAAAAAAAGATTATGATTTTCTGCAAATTGACTTTTATGGAACTAATTTTGATTTTATCTACCCGAAAAAATTTAATAATCTAAAATTATCCGAAGTTAGTGAAAAAGAAATTTCAGACTTTTGGACACAAACCGCCGAATCTGATTATTATAGATTAATAGAACAAATGTTAGAATACAAAAACGAATTAAATCTTAACGATTTTGCTTTTCTTAAATTAACAGAAAAAATGGCTGCCTCTATTTTATCAACACCAAATGAACAAAGACTATTGAGCTGGTTTCTATTATCCAAAACAGGCTACAAAATAAAAGTAGGATACGAAAAAAGAAATATCCACCTGTTAGTCCCGGTCGTTAATTTAATGTACGGCTATTCATATTTTATATTCGACAATTTAAAATATTATGTTTTTGAAAAAGATTGCCAAATAGGAACTTTATACACTTATAAACAAGATTATCAAGATGCAAATCGTATAATGAATTTTAATATGTATATTGCTCCTATATTCGAAGAAAACAACTTAACACGTAATCTCAAGTTCGATTATAAAAGTAAAAACTACAATTTTGAAATAGACTATAATAAAAACCTTATCGACTTTTACGCTGATTACCCTCAAGGAGAAATTCAAATATTTTTCGATGCTGGAATATCACATACAGCAAAAGAATCTTTAGACCGCTATATTGATTCTGCAATTGTAAATATGGATGAAATTACCGCTGCAAACTTTCTCTTGAACTTTGTTCAAACAGCATTTAGTTATCAAACTGATGGCGAGCAGTTTGGATACGAAAAATTCTTTTTCCCCGAAGAGATATTCCATTACAAACATGCCGATTGCGAAGACCGATCAGTTTTTTACAGCTATCTTGTAAACGAATATCTTAATCTTCAAGTTATTGGGTTAAATTACCCTGGGCACATTGCTACTGCCGTTAAATTTAATGATAAAACTGATGGCATGTATTTCGAGATAGAAAACGAAAGATATGTAATTTGTGATCCTACATTTATAAATGCTCCCGTTGGTGCATGTATGCCGGAATATGTAAAATCAGATGTAAGTATTTTAAAACTTAACAACAGCCATTTGAATTATAATAAAGATGATCAAATTTGGCAACAATTAATAAATCAAGGACTTATTAGAACAAACTATAAAAACGACATTGTTAAATCAGGCAATGGTTTTTTTGCAATTGGAAACCTGCAAGATTCAATTACAATAAATGGAAATTTAATAAAACTCGCTGATGACAAAGAGAGTATATTTATATGTTATTGCGATGCAGATGGTAAAATCTTAAATTTTAAACAAATTAATGGAAACGGCCTTCTAATTCCGACAGGTATGTTATCCAAAAACAATAAAATATTTATTTCTGGATATTATAATAATAGCCTTAATTTTGAAAATGGCGAACTTACGACAAAATACCAGAGAGAAATGTTTATAGCAGCTTTAGACAACCATTTAAATTTTTTGTGGATAAAAAATTCTGGAGCTATTCAAGAAACTACATCAACTCACAATTATTTCAATCTAACGGCTAATACTGACGGAGAAATTTTAGACAAAATAGATGTTAGCGAACAATCTTATTCAACTCAAGAACCAATAATCAATTTGGGCGATGATAAACTAATATTTTCAGGACAGTTTTCGTCAATTCACCCATATCTTGCAGAAAGTAAAGTTTATGATGCAAAAAGCTCATACGAATTTGCAATAGCACTAAATGAATTAACTCAAAGTTTTCTGTCAAAAAAATACGACGAAGATATTGCTTCATTGTGTGCATTTCTTACAATTTTAGAAAGTGGTAAAATAAAGCTAAAAGGGAAAGAAATCATGGCAGCAATTATTACAATGAATCCCGAATTTGAAAAACAATATCCAAAACTTTATAAAAATTTAAGAGATATTGTAAAAATAAAAAGCAAAAATGATATTGTAACAATAGATGTTAAAACTTTAGATAATTTCCATTTAAGTGGGATAATTATTAACGACAATGCTCGAATACACATACGCTCATCTAACAATGGAAACATTCAAATATCAGTATTATCAGGCATTACTTACAAACCATTTTTAAGAAAACACAAAGTTAATTACTTTAAAATATATAAAAACAAAGACAAAATTATTATAAATTATGATGACGATAACGACCAAAAAGTAATTAAACTAAAGAAAGATATATTAAAATAAACTATATTTGAGCGGAATTTTAAATTAGTGATTATGAAGAAGATATTTACAGTTTTTATCATATTTTTAAGTATGCTAATTGTTTTAGGTGGATGTGCCTCTAAACGATATACAAAGAAAGCGACAAAACTCGAAGCCATGGGGCAATATGCGAACGCAGCAGACCTGTATTATCAAGCTATTGTAATAAAAAACACAAATGTAGAAGCGTTTGCAGGATTAAAACGCACTGGACAAATGAGTTTAAGCAAAAAACTATCCGAATTCAATAAATCATATAACAACCAAAACAACAAAGAAGCAGTATATCTTTACGAAGATGCTCGCAATTATTACAATAAAATATCTGGTGTCGGTATAGATTTGAATTTTCCGACTTTTTATAACGAATATTACGAAGAAGTAAAAAACATTTTTCTTGAAAACCAATATTATGAAGGCTCGACTTTGCTTACTGAAGAAAAATTTGCTCAGGCAGAAAACGTATTTAAAGAAATTGTAAGAATTCAACCCAACTATAAAGATTCAAAAGACAAGCTAATTACTGCTACTTATGAACCAAAGTACAGAGATGGACTACAAAAAATGGATATTGGAAAATATCGTCAAGCATATTATACTTTCGATGACATTATTAAAGGAGCAGGAGCATATAAAAGTTCATACGACCTCAAAGCCGAAAGTCTCAATAAAGGAACTATAACAATTACAATAGAAAAAATCAAAAATCTATCAGGTACTACTAACATTGAAACTAATCTTGAAAGTAAAGTGATTACCGAGATACAAAGTTTTAACAATCCATTTATAAAAATCATCGATTCTAACAACCAAAACAGAGTAGCATCATCCCAAAATAATTCAAATTCAATTGCTGCAACCGATCTCAGTTTATATTGTGAAATATCAAAATTTACCTATAATAAAGGGACAGTCGAGACAATTGAAAAAAAAGGATATTTACGAAAAAAAGTTAAAGTTTTAAATCGCGAAAGCGAAGAATACGAATATAAAAACGAATATAGCAAGGTGAAATACAATGAATATAAGATGTCTCGTACACTTGATATGAATTTTATGTATAAACTTGTAGATAAACGAACAGGTGAAATTAAAGCAACAACTTCAAAACAGGTACTTGTAAGAGATGATATTCACTATGCAAAATACACTGGTGACAACAAAAATTTAGTTCCTGGATATTGGAAATACCTAATATTATCATCAGAAGAAGATTATATTAATGATAGAAGTTCGGAAATAAATAAACTTAATAGTCTTCTTACTGCTAGGTCTCAGATAAAAGATTATAATACACTATCTATTGAGGCCATTAACGAGACTGCTGGAATTATTTCAAATGGAGTAAACAAGTTTGTTAATGAAAACTAAATTTAAAATGAAAAAAATACAGATAATTCTAATGCTACAACTACTTGTTTTGGTGTCTTCCTGCCAAATTGGGAAAAAGCATAATTATGACAAACAACCTATGCCAGAATGGGTAACAGCTAAACCACAAACCCCAATATATTACATAGGGGTAAGCTCATCACCAAAAAAAGGATTTTTGCCAGCAGATTATCAAGCTAACGCACAACAAAAAGCTTTAGGCGATCTTGCATCCAGCATTTCTGTAAATATTGAGTCAACTTCTGTTTTATCGATAATAGAAACAAATTATAAACTTAATGAGAATTTTTCGAGCGAAATAACTGCTTCTTCAAACCAAACACTAGAAGGCTACGAATTAGTTAACACCTGGGAAAATGAAGAATATTACTGGGTATATTACCGACTTTCAAAAGCTACTTACGCTTCACAAAAAGCAGAACAAAAAGAACAAAGTATTCTTGATGCAAAAAATAAATATTACCAAGGACGAGAACTCCTCGGAAGAGAATTACATTACAATGCATTTCAATTCTATGTAGAAGCTCTTACAGCGTTAAAACCATACCTAGGCGAAAGTACTATCACAAATATAAATGGTGAAGATAAAGACCTTGGGAATGAAATTTTTTCCGCTTTAGCAGATTTTGTCAATAATCTTAAAATTACCTTTAATACCGAAGAAATAAAAGTAAAAAAAGCGGTGGAGATTAATAACGAAGTATTTTCATTTACAATAACTGACCAAAATAACAATCCCGTATCAGGTATTCCTGTAAAAATTAGCTTCACAGGTACTGGGCTTTTGCGTAATTCCGAAGTTTCAGGAAATGATGGAAAAGTGTATTGTTCAATTCGTAAAATTAAATCTCAACCTGCTAATGAATCACTTTCAGTTTATATTGATATGCTAAGTTTTTCTCGTGCTGCAAAAGACCATATAGTACGTAGTATCATTAAAAATATACCTGCAAATGAGAATAAAATACGAGTAATTGTCGAAAAACCCATCTTAAAAATTGATTCTAAAGAAGCGGCTTTTGATGAAATTCGTAAAGACCAACTACTAAAAACAACATTTGAAGGAATGCTTAGTAATGAGTTTTTTGTAAATCCAAATTTAGAACCAGATTTTACGCTCAAAATTACTAGCAATACAATAAAAAATGGCGAATATTACGGCGAATCTCAAGTTATTATTAATTGTACTTTCGATCTAACAGATAATAGTGGGAATATAATATTTCGTAAAACCAGATCTGATGAATATTCGGGCGTAGATTCTCAAACTGCTGTAAGCAAAGCATATATCGAAGTCGCAAAATCTATTGAAAGAACTATTGTCAGAGAATTAATTTCGTCAATAAATAAATAAAATATGTCAGTTTTAATGAATTATGCCATGTTTCCCACAGATAAAGGAGACAGTGTAAGTGATTTTGTTAGCAAAATAATCCAAATGGTATCTGAATCAGGTTTCGAATACAAATTAAATGCAATGGGAACAGTAATTGAAACCGAAAACCTGGAACAAGCATTAGATATTGTAAGCAAATCCTACAAAATTCTAGAGCCTTTTTCTGACAGAGTTTATGCAACTGCTAGTTTTGATATCCAAACAAATAAACCTATCGGCAGATTTACAGGTAAAGTAAAATCTGTGGAAGATAAGATTGGTGCACGGAAAATGGAATTAGACTCATAGCAACAACTAGAGGCAGATCTGCAGAGAAAACAACTCAGCAAAAAGAATTGAATTTAACAGAAGAAATCATGTTGAAGGGAAAATAGGTAATGCTAATCAAGCATATAATCTTAATCAGATTAAAGCGAAACTCAAGGATATTTCTAAATCTTGGATAGGTGCAACTCTTTTGTTATGAATTTATGAACTTTGCAAATATTCTAAATCTGACTTTCTGACTATTCATAATGTCCGCTAACTTCGTTATGTCTATGTAATCAAATAGAACACTTACAATTTATCTAAAATTTCGATTAAACTGTTTGGTTTTAGATTTATACCCGAGATCTTAATATTTGATTGCTTGTAATATTTTTCGCGGTCGGCGAGTAACTGTTCTATTTTTTGTTGTAGTTCTTGGGGCGATAATCCTTTTATGAGTGGTCTTTGTGTTTTTGATTTTAATAATCTATCACATAATGTAATGGCATTTAATTCAATATAAACACTTGTGCCAAGTTTATTTATTAATTCCATATTATTATTAAAACAAGGTGTGCCACCACCACAAGAAAGAACAAAATTATCTTTAAAAATAAAATCATTTAATTCTATCGTTTCAAGGTTTCTAAAAACGGTTTCGTCAAAACTTGTAAAAATTGACGGAATACTCATTTGGTATTTTTGCTCAATATGTTTGTCAAGATCATAAAATTCAAGGTTTAATCGGTTAGCCAGTTTCTTTCCGAAAACTGTTTTTCCGCTGCCCATAAAACCTGTCAAGATTATTTTCATGTGTTTTTAATCTAAAACCCCAAACTCATTTGTGTGTCGTCAGGTGGTGGTTTTTTTCCTTTATCTTTTTTGTTTTTTTCTGTTGTTGGTTTCTCTTCTATATTAGGTTCTTTCGTTTTTGTAACCTCTGGTTTATCTTTAACTTTTGTTGTTTCATTCTCTACAACATCGGTGTCTTCGTCTTGAGGTTCAATTATTTCTAATTCTATCTCGTTCTCAGACATTTCGGTTTCATTGTCAATTTCCTGATTGTCGTCATCATCATCCTGATCATCATCGTCCGAATTTTCTGTTTCTTTTTCGAGAGGCTCTATGAATATAATTTCTTTTGTCTCGAATGTAGTAATTCTTTTACCTCGTGCTTTTAAGCCTTTAATTGCAATAAATTCTTCTGCATCAATCACTTCATCTTCTCGATCATCATGTTTCCCGCCAAAAATCAATTTTAATTGAGGGAATGCTTCATCAGAAATTTCTACAAGATATGAGCCTTCAGTTTCACCAATAAAAATTTGTTCTTTAGTAGCTTCTTCGACATTAAATCGTTTTAAATAGAAAAATTCTTGTTCGGAGTCGTAGTGTATTGCAGTAAATACCTTGTCAGGGTCGTATTTTTCTATTATTCTGATATTTTCTTCGTAGTGATTAGACAAGTCAAAATTAGTTAAACGGCAAACGCCATCTTTTGTAATGACAAGTATTTTATCATCGCCAGAAAACTCACCAAGGAATGTGCCTCTATCATCTGCATTTAGCCGTAATACTTCGTTGTCAAACCAAATTTTACGCCCACCAAGTGTTGAAACGCCTTCTTCTTTTAAACTAAGTTTATGAATATCATTTTTCGTTAAAATATTTCCTTGAGCATTTCGTCCTTTGATAGCTACATCGGCGAAATCTTGTTCTATAATTAGTTTCCGAAGTTTCGGCTTAGGTTTTAAGAATATCTTTACAATTTCGGCTTCTCCGTTTGGATTAGCGGTAAAATATAATATTTTGGAGCCTTCTTCTCCTTTTGTCAGATCATACTCTTTATCTCTAGTAACAGATGTTACATTAAAACGTTTGATGTACGATTTGCTAGTTCTTCCATGTCGATAAACGACATTGTAAATTGTCCGTTTATCATTTCTCTTAAAAACATCAACGTGCAAAATGTCTTTTCCAAAAAATGCTTTATCAGTAACTTTTGACACCATGTATTTTCCATCTTTTCGAAAAACGATAACGTCATCAATATCTGAACACTCACAAATATACTCTTCTTTTTTTATTCCGTATCCAACAAAACCTTCTTTTAGATTGGCATACAGTTTTTCGTTTGCGACTGCAACTTTTGTAGTATCTATTGTGTCGAAATTTCGGATTTCAGTTTTACGTTCGCGACCTTGTCCATATTTCTTTTTAATATTCAGGTAGTAATTAATCGCATAAGTTGTAAGGTTATCAAGATGATGTTGAACTCTTGCAATCTCTTCAAGGATTTTATTTAGGTCTTCTTCGGCTTTATCGCTGTTGAATTTTAAAATCCGCTTCATTCTGATTTCTAACAGTCTTAAAAGATCATCTCTTGTAATTTCTCTAACTGTCGCAAGTTTGTGTTCTATCGCTTTGGCATGGATAAAATCGATAGCGTCGTCGGTTGTTTTGGCGTTTTCGTAATTCTTTTCTTTATAAATCCGTTGTTCGATAAACCATTTTTCTAAAGATTGGTTATGCCACGCTTCTTCTAACTCCGATTTCTCGATTATAAGCTCTTGTTTTAGTAGCTCTACAGTATTATAAACCGATAGTTGTAAAATTTCTCTAACGCCAATGAATCTTGGTTTATCTTCTTCAATTACACAAGCATAAGTTGAAAGCGAAACCTCACATTTTGTAAAAGCATATAAGGCATCAATAGTTTTATCAATTGATACACCGGGTGGCAGATATATTAAAATCTCTACATTTTCGGCGGTGTTATCATCAATTTTTTTGATTTTGATTTTTTCTTTTTCACTCGCAGATATTATAGAGTCTATAATGGATGATGTCGTTTCTCCAAAGACAATTTCACGAATAGCAAGTGTTCTATTATCAACTTTTTCGATTTTAGCTCTTACTCGCACTCTCCCACCACGCATTCCGTCGTTGTATCTGCTAAACTCTGCCATCCCTCCAGTAGGGAAATCGGGAAGAATCTCAAAAGGTTCATCTTTGAGAGTGTTTATGCAAGCATCTATTAATTCAATAAAATTATGAGGAAGTATTTTAGAGGCAAGACCTACTGCAATTCCTTCAACACCCGTAGCAAGCAATAGTGGGAATTTTACAGGAAGCGTAATAGGTTCTTTGTTTCGACCGTCATAAGATGATTTCCAGAATGTTGTTTTTGGATTAAAGACAACCTCTAGAGCAAATTTTGTAAGACGAGCTTCGATATAACGAAATGCTGCTGCTGAGTCGCCAGTTAAAATATTACCCCAGTTTCCTTGACAATCAACAAGGAGGTCTTTTTGTCCGATTTGAACCAGTGCATCTCCAATTGATTGGTCGCCATGTGGATGGTATTGCATAGTGTGTCCAATGATGTTAGCAACTTTATTGTATCGACCATCGTCAAGCTGTTTCATTGAATGCAAAATACGGCGATGTACCGGTTTGAGACCGTCATAAACATGTGGTACGGCACGTTCAAGAATTACATAAGAAGCATAATCAAGAAACCAATCCTGATACATTCCTTTTAGTCGAGTAATTTTTGGTTCAGCAGATTCTGTTATTTCGGTTGTTTCAAAATCTCCATTCTCCTCATTTATATCGTTTATGTTATTTTCGTCGCTCATAATCAGTCTTGTGATAATTCCTCTTCAACTCTTAGATTGCTAATAATAAAATCTTGTCTATCGGGAGTGTTTTTACCCATAAAGAACTCAAGTAATCCGCTAATACTATCTGCTTTTGATAGTGTTACAGGGGCTAATCGCATGTCTTTACCTATAAAGTTTTTAAATTCATCAGGCGAAATTTCACCAAGTCCTTTAAATCTTGTTATCTCTGTATTGTTTTTTAATTTTTTGATGGCAGCTTCCTTTTCGACATCATCGTAACAATAAATAGTTTCTTTTTTGTTCCTTACTCTAAAAAGCGGTGTTTCTAAAATAAATAAGTGCCCTCTTTTTAACAGATCAGGAAAAAATTGCAAAAAGAAAGTTATCAAAAGTAATCTAATGTGCATTCCATCAACATCGGCATCAGTTGCTATTACGACATTTTGGTATCTGATGTTTTCGATACCTTCTTCAATGTTTAAGGCTGCTTGTAAAAGATTAAACTCTTCATTTTCGTAAACAACTTTTTTAGACATCCCATAGCTGTTAAGTGGTTTTCCTCGCAAACTAAAAACAGCCTGTGTGTTTACATTTCTTGATTTTGTGATTGATCCGCTTGCAGAATCACCCTCAGTAATAAAAATTGTTGACTCGAATCTTCTCTCGTCATTTGTATTATAATGAATACGACAATCTCTAAGTTTTTTATTGTGAAGA
>JAQVPT010000268.1 GCA_028701945.1 Bacteroidales bacterium | reverse complement strand
CCTCGTCAAATGTTGTTAGGTGCAATTGCTGATGACCAATTAATTTATGATATGGGAGCAGAGTTCGCCCGTCAGCTTAAACGAGTTGGTGTGAATTTGAATTTTGCTCCTGTTATTGATGTTAATAATAATTCGTTAAATCCTGTAATTAACGACAGGTCTTTTGGCGAAGATAAAAACAATGTCTGTATTAAATCATATAATTATATGAAAGGGTTGCAAGATAATGGTGTTCTCGCTACCGCAAAACATTTTCCAGGACATGGCGATACCGATGTGGACTCGCATAAGTCTTTGCCAGTAATATATCATGACCGTAATCGACTTGATAGTCTTGAGTTATATCCTTTTAGATATTTGATTGATAAAGGAATTTCATCTATAATGGTGGCACATCTTTTTGTCCCAACAATTGATTCAACGCCAAATCTACCTACAAGTTTATCGCCAAAAGCTGTAACCCAATTATTGAAACACGAGCTTGGGTTTAAGGGGCTTGTGATTACTGATGCTCTTAATATGGGCGGAATTACAACTTATTACAAACAGGGAAAGTATGACGTATTGGCTCTTTTAGCAGGAAATGATATATTATTATTTCCTAGCGACGTAGAATTGGTTATCTCTAAAATAAAAGAAGCTGTTGCAAATGGTTTGATTAGTCAAGAGGAAATTGATATGCGTTGTAGAAAAATTTTGCGTGCAAAGTATTGGGCTGGGTTAAGTGAATTTAAACAAATTTCTACAGATAATATTTATGAAGACTTAAATAGTTCAGAAGCAAAAATAATGCAACAAAAACTAATCGAGAATTCATTAACGCTTGTCAAAAATACAAATGAGATATTGCCTTTAAAAAGACTTGATACTTTAAGCATAGCAACAATAGTTTTTGGGACTAACAAAATAAGCGACTTTCAAAGCCGTATGAAGTATTATGCTAAAACTGATGATTATATTTTTAATAGTGATCTGGTTAAGTTTGGCGAAAAACAATTAGTAGAAAAATTAAAAGAATACGATGTCGTAATAGTTGGCGTTCATGGAACTGGTAGGTATCCATCTAATAATTTTAAGATACAGAAAAATACCATCAACTTTATCGATAAACTTGCGTTAGAAACTAATTTAATTCTTGATGTCTTTGCTAATCCTTATAGTTTGGCGTTTTTTAAAAACTCATCAGCTATGAGTGCAATTATTGTATCTTATAATGATTGGGAAATAACTAATGATTTGTCGGCTCAGTTAATTTTTGGCGGTATTCCTGCGAAAGGGAGACTACCTGTTAGTGCAGGTTCTAATTTTGTGTCAGGAGATGGTTATGATACCAAAAAAATTAGATTGAAATATACTCAGATTCCTGAAGATGCTGGTGCTGACTCTCAAATCCTTTTGCGTATAGATTCAATTATTGATGCTTCGCTTGTTGCTGGAGCATTTCCTGGTGGACAGGTCGCAGCAGCACGAAACGGAATCGTTTTTTATCAACGCTCGTTTGGATATCATACAGATGATAAAAAGATTAAAGTTAAGGATATGGACATCTTTGACCTTGCTTCTGTATCTAAGGTTAGTGGAACTCTTCCAGCGCTTATGAAATTATATGGGGAAGGCGTTTTTAATCTCGAAGATAAACTTTCGCAGCATGTCCCATTATTAGAATCGTCAAATAAAAAGGACATGATTATAAAAGATATTCTTACGCATCGTGCAGGTTTTAAATCTTGGATTCCTTTCTACAAAAATACAATACTTGATAGTAAGATTAGAAGCGAGATGTACAGTCCTGTTTATATAGATACATATACAATACCAGTGGCTGCTGGTATGTACATGAATAAAACTTTTATTGATTCTATTTACCAGCAAATATGTGTTTCAGATTTAAATCCTTATGGTAAATATGTGTATTCAGATTTAGGCTTTTATCTTTTTGCTTTGATGGTTGAGGCTCAAACTAATCAGACATTGCCCAATTATTTAGATAGTACTTTTTATTCCAAACTTGGTGCTTGGACTACTGGATATCTGCCATTGAGTCGCTTTTCCCCTGAACAAATTGTTCCGACTGAAAATGATATGATCTTTCGCAAGCAATTATTACATGGGTTTGTTCACGATCAAGGTGCTGCAATGCTAGGAGGCGTTTCGGGACATGCGGGATTATTCTCTAATGCAAATGATTTACTTAAAATTATGCAAATGTATTTGGACGGGGGCGAGTATGGAGACGAAAATTTTCTTAAAAAAGAGGTTATAGACGAATTTACAAAATATCAGTTTAATCCTATAAATAATAGACGAGGTTTGGGGTTCGATAAAAAACATCCTACCGACACATCTAAAGGTATTGGTAGTAAAAGTGCAAGCGACTTGGCTTATGGGCATGGAGGATATACTGGGACTATGGTATGGGTTGATCCTGAATATAAATTCACTTTTATTTTTAACTCTAACAGAGTATGCCCGTCTGCGGAAAACTGGCAAATTATTAAACTAAATATTCGTACAGAAATAGAGGAGGCTTTTTATCAATCTTTTATTAGTTTTGATAAAAATGAAAATGCAACAAATACAGAAAAATATTAAATAATGTCTGAAAAATGCTAATTTTGTTGCAGTCTATGATAAAAGTTGACTATGATTAAATTTAAAAATATTACAATTATTTTGACATTGATATTGTGTTTTAGTTTTGTAGTTAATGATGAGGCTCATGCTCAATATCTCGAAAATGATCCTACACCCGCTCAAAGAGTGTTCTGGGGAGGGAATATTGGGCTAATGTTTGGAACAAATACATACATCTCTATTAATCCTACAGTAGGATATCGTTTAACAAACAGATTGTCGGCAGGTATCGGTGGAACATACAATTGGACAAAATCTGTGTATTATGATTACTCAGGACAATCTTATGGTGCTAATATTTTTGCATCTTTTACTATTATTAAAAGACTTGGCGATGCAATTCCTATTAATGACGCTGGTGGGTTGTTATTATACGGGGAGTTGTCATATTTGAATATTAGTAATTATTATGTCATTCAGCTTCCGAACCAACCGGCATGGGTTTATACTCCACTAGCAGGAATTGCATATCAATCCCCAATAGGTCAGAGGTCATATTTGGTGTTTATGGTTTTGTATAATTTTAGTGAGTCTTATTATTCGCCATATTCAAATCCAGTTATCAAAGCGAGTTTTCAATTCTAATTTTTGCCCAGAAAACTTATTTTGTCAAAATAATAAGTTAATATTATAAGTTTGTTTACAAATATATTTGCAAATTTTGGCTTTGATCAGAATTCGTAACTCCGTGCGTTGACCTGATCCGCCAGCTGGCTGACTGGCAGCTCCAGCTGTGAACCTGCGAAGCAGCTCACGAACACTCTTTAAAATCAGTTATAAGTGTGAGTAAAGCAAAATAATTGGAACCGAAGTTTGGCGAAGCCAATTGTGTCGAGCAGACATGTCGTTTCTAAAACATGTCATTGTTAGGGCTAAAGCTCTTTTTATTAATAACCCTGACCTTCAGGTCGGGGGGATTAATAAAAATTATGTCGGGCTTTAGCCCTGAACTATAATACTATACGTCTTTTTAAATTGAATGAAATAGTCTGTTTTTTTTAATTTTATTATTGTCATGGCTAAAGCCTTTTTTCTCGTTGATGTCCTTTATCCCCGCCCTAAAAGAGACGGGGTTAGTTTTGCAAGTGTTTCATTAGATTAGAGATCGGTTATATATTTTAGACTAGGTCGATTTACAATTCTATATTTTGCAAACATACGAGCTTATGAGCGAAGCGAATAATAATACATTATTTGGTGTTTGTTTGCGAATACTAATTATTACTCCTCATTTTCAAAATACAACTTGTAATAATTTAGTCCATTGCTGCTATCAAAACCTTTCTCAATATAATCTCGTTTGCCATGAACATAAATATGAAAATTCTTATCAAGCTTTATTTTGCTTTTAAAAAATCTAGATTGTGTTTTTACTGCTGCTCCAGAAATCTCAAAACTTTCATTCATGTCAATTGCATTCTCACTTTCAAAATCTGATTTGTATGCTTTAAAATCTTTTATAATTTCAGGGTCTTGAATAACCTCGTCGGCAAACATATTAACATCAAATATCTCCGACTCTTTAAAATACTTTATTGATTTATTTAGCAAATCTGCCTGATCGGCTTTTGATACTTCGTACTTTTCGGGTAGTTTGTCGTGAACATAATTTTTGCAAAAACTCATTACATTCTTGGTTTGAAAATACTCATCTTTCCTGTTCTGAACATTTAAAAAGTCGTCAATCCAATATATAGCTTCGCCGCCTTTACTCGCTTTGTCAATTACCGAGACAAGATAACCGTCTTCTTTTTGAGTATTGAAAATTATGCAGCCTTTATCAGGTTTTTTTAGATTTATTCCTGTTTCTACATTCAAATTAAAACTGTCGTTTTCTTCACTTACTTTAAAAAATGCGTCTTTTGTTTCAGTTTTGAATAATCCAATTGCGTCAACTAGTTTACCATCTACTTCGCAATCTCTAAAATATATTGTGTAAAACTCACCTGCTTTAATTTTTGGGTGCATCGTTTGTTTAAACAAGTGCATTGCTAGATTGCGACTTTGCTCGTACAATTCGTCATTATCATCAAAAATCTTGCTTGCATAAGTGAAAACTTCGTTAAGTTCCAATTCTGCTTCGTGGTAAAATTGATAAAATTCATCAAATTTAAAAGCTGAAAATAAGTGCTCGCTTAATAGTGTTCCTATTTCGTCTGTAAAGTTAGTCTCTTCTTTTGATAGTACTAGGTTCTCATCATTGTTTTTGTTGCCGACAAAATGTATTGCCAAGGATTCTAAAATTGCTGTACTTGCGTTTATTTTCATTACTCATTATATTTAGTTACAAAAATAGAATTTAAACTCAGAGTTTTGGTAATAATACTGTAATTATTTAGTGCTTGCCTGTTATGTTGGTCTAACCCCCTATAAATCGGACAATT